>JADGEP010000265.1:0-3168 GCA_016744275.1 Candidatus Krumholzibacteriia bacterium
GACCGAATCTGGAAGAGACGAATCTCAGCTGGCGCGACTGGTCGACTCCCCGCTATTTGAGCAACGACGGCAGCATGGTCATTTTCGACGAAGGCAACGAATACAACGAAGACGGCTATGCGATTTATCAACGCAATACCGATGGCTCGGCGCCTCAGCTACTGGCCTATGGCGTGGCCATCGCCGTGGCCCCGAATCTGGGGCGGGTAGCCGTCTATCAGAGACCATTTCAGGATGATGGGGAATTGCTGATTTTGCCCACCGGCGCCGGCAATACCGTCAAGCTGCCGCTCGGTGGCTTGCAACTGACTTATGGTACTGGAAGTTGGGTCACCAGTGCGGGCGACAATGGTCCGGAGGGCTTGCTTGTAGCCGCCTCTCAAGGTGACGAAGTGGCTCGTCTGTATTTTGTGCCCCTCGACGATTCGGTGCCTCATGCGGTCACGCCGGCGCAGATGCATCTGGCGCACAATGGCCATCTCGTCTCAGATGACGGTCAGCGGATCATCGTGAACCCGGCTGATGGGGCACCGGTTGAATTTGCGTTCGACGGAACCGGGCCCACGCCCTTGCCTGGCTTTGAGCCATCGGATCTGCCTTTGCGCTTCGACCAGGACGGCACTCATGTCTATGTCCAGCGCATGAATACCCTGCCGGCTCAGATATTCCGCATCGCCGCCGGCACGGGAGAGCGCGAGCTTTGGCGCGAGTTGTCTCCTGCCGATCCTGCTGGTATCACCGCCGTCGATCGTGTGAAAATCTCTGCCGATGGCTCGGTTCTGGTCTATTCCAACCGTCGCCATTTGGTGACTCTTGAGATCGTCGAAGGGCTTCGCTAGATCATCTTCTGTGTTTATTTGCCGAGTTTTTTGACGAGGTAGTCGCTCGTCAGGTGTTTCAGAACATCAAGCGGTTCACAGCTGTTGTCGTCGCCGTAGTCCACATCGACGGGACCAATCTTTTTGACCGCCTTGATCGCCGCCTTGTTCAATTCCCGGTTCCGCTTGCCGATGCCCATGAGCGCGCAGTTCATGGATTCCCTGACCCACATGTCTTCTTCATCGTGAATTGAGTTCTCAATACGGTCGGTATTCGCTAGAAAAAAGCCATCGTCAGGCGCTTTTTTGCCTTTGAATTTCGCGATCTCATACATCAGGCCCCACGCGCAACGGCGGCGGGTTTTATCTTCGCTGTCCATCCATTCGCACGCGAGTTCAACGGCGAACGGGGCTTTGGGTAGGGTCGCGCCACACGACGAAAACACGTGCGCCAGATAACCCCCGTTGAGGTTCTCAACCTGTTGTTCGGCTTGCTCGCGTGTGAGTTGCTTTGGGTCGTCAATCAAGAGGCCAATGACTCTGGCGTCGTAGCAGTTGCTCTTCCACAATTGTTGCGCGAGTTTGTGGTCACGCCCAACGGTCTTGGCGATCTTGCGCAGCTGGGTCAGGCCGAGGCCGTAGCTCTTGAGTTTTTCGGGGTTCGTCCTGATCTTTTTCCAGTTTTCAATACCGCGCTCATTTTTATTTTTCTGCAGAATGTCCATGACTTCGTTTTTTGTCATCGCGGGAACCTCGGCTTTTTGCAGGTTTGCTCAACGCCTTTGGGCAACATTGAAAAAATGATCTTTCCCACGTCCCGATTCACGACCTCCTGGTCATGCTCAATTATGGGTTGTCGAATTCAAGATAAAAACTATCCTGTCTTATTGCCAATCCATCCCCAAACCGCGAGGTCCGTCCCTTCATGAACAACCCAGCCTCTGACCCGGCGCCATCCCGAGGTGTCGCCGGCTTCCTCGGCGCCATCGAACGCACGGGCAATGCGCTGCCCCATCCGGCCACATTATTTGCGGGCCTGGCCACTTTGATTGTCGTGTTGTCGGGCGTATTTTCGGCTATTGGCATTGAGGCCACCCATCCGGGCACGGGCGAAGTCATCAAGCCCGTCAGCCTGCTAAGCATTCATGGACTTCACCGCATCCTCACTGAGTTGATCACGAACTTCACGAGCTTCGCGCCCTTGGGCACGGTGCTGGTCTCGATGCTTGGCATCGGCGTTGCCGAGCGCAGTGGCTTGATCGGCGCGGCCCTGCGGTTGCTTGTGCTCTCGGCGCCGCGCAGCCTGTTGACATTTCTGCTGGTCTTCGCGGGCATCCTGAGCAATACGGCCAGCGAAGTGGGCTACGTCCTGTTGGTCCCGCTGGGGGCGATCATCTTCCAGACAGTTGGCAGGCATCCCTTGGCTGGTATGGCGGCGGCCTTCGCCGGTGTCTCGGGCGGTTACAGTGCAAATCTGTTGCTGGGTACGGTGGATCCGCTGTTGAGTGGCTTATCTGAAGAAGCGGCCAGGATCATTGATCCGGCCTATATCGTGAACCCCGCCTGCAACTGGTACTTCATGATTGTCTCGACGTTTTTCATCTCGGCGGCTGGAACCTGGGTGACGGAGAAGATCGTTGTGCCGCGGCTGGGGGCCTACAAAGGCCGGGCCGAATCTGAGGCCATGGGGGCGCTCAACTCCGACGAAAAGCGCGGCCTGCTTTACGCTCTGGCGGCCAGCCTTGTCTTCAACGCCATCCTGCTGTGGGGCACGGTGCCGGCGGACGGTTTCCTGCGCGATCCGGTCACTGGCGACCTGCTGCGCTCGCCCTTCACCCAGGGCATCGTGGCGTTCATTTTCTTTGGCGCGGTGATCATGGGTGTGGCCTACGGCATCGGGGCGCGCACCATACGCAATGACGCCGAGGCTGTCGAGGGCATGGGCAAAAGCATGGAGACCCTGGGGATCTACATCGTGCTCTGTTTCTTTGCAGCCCAATTTGTGGCCTTCTTCAAGTGGACAAACCTGGGATTGATCTTCGCTATTAAAGGCGCGGCGGTCCTGGAAGCGGCGGGCCTGGGAGATATTCCGCTGGTCGTGAGCTTTGTGCTGCTATCGGCGGTCATCAATCTGGGCATGGGCTCGGCTTCAGCCAAGTGGGCCATCATGGCGCCGGTTTTTATTCCCATGTTCATGTTGTTGGGCTATTCGCCGGAACTGGTGCAGGCCACCTACCGCGTGGGTGACAGCGTGACCAATGTCATCTCGCCGCTCATGTCGTACTTCCCGCTCATCGTGGCTTTCATGAAAAAGTATGTGGATGATGCCGGGATCGGCACGGTGGTGGCG
>JADGEP010000265.1:3178-5743 GCA_016744275.1 Candidatus Krumholzibacteriia bacterium
CGTGTGGACAATTCTGCTCATCGGTTGGTTGTTGCTGGGATTGCCTTTGGGGCCGGGAGCGGAGTTGAAGCTCGGGTAGGACTACAGTCCACAAATGGGAAAGGCTCGCTAGTGGTAGCGAGCCTTTTTTCATATCAAACGAGATCCGGACGGGTTCGTGAGCAAGGCGGGTGATTTTCGATTGTCGATTGTGTTACAATGCTCGAATCCCTATCCAATAAAATACGAATGCACAGGCAGATTCTGAACAAGGTACCTTGGTGACGGCAAATGAACACTTCTCAAAAGCTCTGGAGAAATCCCATGCGTATGAATTCTGACCCCCGCTACCGATTGTTGGTTTTTTTGAGTGCGCTGTTCGTCCTTGCCGGATGTGCTGGCGATGAACCGCTTTCCCCGGTGACTACTGGAACCATTCAGGTCGAGTCCGCCTCAGAAGCTCCGGCAGCATCCTGGGTCCTGACCGGACCCGACTCCTTCAGGGCAGTTGGTGAGGGGGCCGAGACCTTCGACAATATGGCCCTTGGCACCTATACGATAGCCTGGGACGAAGTGGCCGGTTGGATGGCGGCGGCTTCTGTAACCCGGGAATTGACGGCAAATGCCGTGTTGGCGTTCGGCGATGTCTTTGCGCCGCTGGGAGGCGGAACAGTCGTGATCAATGGCGAACCCAACGAGCCGGAAGTTCCCTGGCGCCTGTTGGGTCCCAAAGGATTGAGCCTCTCAGGCCTGGGCGATGTGAAGTTGCTGGATATGGTGCCTGGCGACTACTGGGTCTCGTGGGGGCCGATCGATGGCTGGGAAGCGCCAGCGGGTTATTCCCAGACTTTGGATGCCGACGATTTGGTCACCTTTGATGGTGTTTATATCGAGTCACCGCCGCATCCGGCATTGCCTTTTGCGGGTACGGAAGACCAATTGATGGCGAACTTCCGCGCGGTTTACGAAGACAGGAATATCGTATCTTTCCCGGCGCTGATGCATCCCGATTTTGTCATGTTGCTGCGGCAAAGCACGATTCAAGAATTTCCGGACGTTGGACCGACATTGGATTTTAACGAGGAATTGCGGATTGCCGATCGCATGTTTAGTGGGGAGCCCGTGATTGACCCCGACGGAGCTCTGGTGCAAGCCGTTTCCGGCATCTCATTCTGGATATTTGAGAGGTTGGGGCCTTGGGAAGACACCCCGGACAGCGATCCGATTCCCCAAACGCGGTCGGCGCTGTATGACGTGACGGTTTTATTCGACCGGCCGGGCGCATCAACCTTAAAAGTTGAAGGAATGATGAAGTTCTATGTGGCGGGCCGGGATTCGCTCCATGAGGGAACGGAGCAGGTTTTTTACGAGATGAAAGGGCAGTTGGATTTGACTGGTGGCCCCTTGAAAGCGGTGGAGACCGTTTCGTTCGGGAGTGTGAAAGCGCTATTCCGGTAGCGAACAGCGCCGGGCGTGGAGTCAAGTATATGGTTCCGTGCCCGGCGGTCGTCTCTATTTCTCATCCTTCAGTGAAATAGCCACGTAGCTATTTGAGTCGCAGACGTAACTCTCCAACCAGTCTACCAACTTCCCGTCCACATGGCGGGTGATCTCGATATTGGAAATGGCGCTGCACGTCCCGGTGCCACGGCCGCCGTAGCGGAATTCGTCGCCGCCGTTGTAGACCAGGGCCAGGCCGGAGCCGCTGAATTTTCTGGTGGTCGTGGTGAGGTTTTCCGGATAGTACGTCGTGGATTCTCCCGCCCATGAAAGAACATCCATCGTTTCCAGATTGAAGACCACCGTCAAGTAACCGCTCCGGCGCCAGCCGTGGGATGTGTCCACGGAATCCCAGGCGGCATGATACGTGTCGCCACTGACCCGGCCGGCATCTGACTCGATATCCACCCGCAAATTCGGATCCACACCCATCGCAAACTGGGCATCGCACACTGTATAGATGTGGGCGGTTTCGAACCGGGCGAGGTTGTCATCCTTGAAGGCGATGATGGGGTCGCGGTATTCGTACTGCGCTGATCCCACCACGAAGGGGTCGGGCCGGACGCCCAGGGCCATGAATGAAGCATAGTCGTTGCACAAATCCGGCAAGTGATCAACGATCAAACTGTCGGCCGCGGTGGCGATCAGTTCCGGATGTTGGCCTGAGTTCAAACCGTAAAGCGACACCTGGATCCGGCTGCCAGGGTCGGGAATGATCTTCAGCATGGGTGCCGGTTCCTCACGATCATCAGTGACGGTAAAATAGCTGAGGCGCGCTCCCATTTCCCACAGTTTCCAGGCGGGTTGGTGTTGGTGGCTCTGTCCACCGATCAGAGCAAATGCCGGGTCCTGGCCAGGAATGAGTTGGCCTGGCTTCAAATAGGGATAGATGTTCCCGGTCACCCATTCGTCGAAAAAGCCAACCACCCAGGCTTCCATGGTCGGATCGACAGTTTCGAGGAATGCCGTGGTTCCGTGGTCCACTTCGACAAACTTCGTGTAAAACTCGAGAATGCGTCCTTCACCTTGTTGATCGATCACGTATTTGATCAAGGTCGATAGGCCATAGCCCATGTGGGCCCAGGA
>JADGEP010000266.1 GCA_016744275.1 Candidatus Krumholzibacteriia bacterium
CCACGTCGTCATCCCCTGTGTCGGTCAATTGTGATTGCGGTCATTCTTCGGGCTCCAGCCCATATTCCCGGATCTTGCGCCACAGCGTGGTTCGGTCAATGCCCAACTGCCGGGCGGCCCGACTGCGATTCCATCCGGCCCGGCGCAGGGCTGCGGCCAACAGGTCTTTTTCGGTTTTGCTGTGCAACGGCACATCCTGCGAGGCAGGTGAGGTGGCGCGGCGACCAGCCGCCAGTTCAGGCGGCAGATGCGCTGCCAATATGGTGCGCCCGCGGCTGAGCACCAGAGCATGTTCCAAGGCGTTTTCCAATTCCCGCACATTGCCGGGCCACCGATGATTCATCAAGGCCGTCATCGCCTCGCCCGACACCGCAGGAATCTCTGCGTGCCCCTCCCTGCGCGCGATGGCATTGACAAAATGCGAAACCAGAAGCGGAATGTCGTCTGTCCGGTCCCGCAGGGGCGGGATGTTCAGACTGACCACCTTGATACGGTAGTAAAAATCCTGCCGCATGCGCCCGGTGGCCAGCAGTGTATCAAGGTCGCGGTTGGTTGCCGAGACGATGCGCACGTCGACGGGGATGGAACGGTTGTCCCCCACCCGCTCGATGGTGCGCTCCTGCAGGACCCGCAGAAGTTTCACCTGAACGACGGGGCTCACGTCGCCGATTTCGTCCAGGAAGATCGTGCCGCCGTGGGCCTCTTCGAACCGCCCCTGCCGATCTCCGGTTGCGCCGGTGTAAGCCCCGCGCACGTGTCCAAACAGCTCCGACTCCAGCAGATTTTCCGACAGGGCCGAGCAGTTGACCTGCACAAACGGTCCTTGGGCCCGGCCACTGGCCGTGTGCACCGCTCGGGCCACCAGTTCCTTGCCCGTTCCGCTTTCACCCTGAATCAGCACGGTTGCTTCGCTGTCGCCCACATTGGTGATCAATTGGAACAGTTCCCGCATCTTGCGGTCGCGGCCCACCAGATTCCCCAGCCGAAACTGCTGGTTCATGCGCTTGCGCAGGTCGGTGACCTCGGTCACATCCCCCAGGATGAGCACCACCCCCAGATCGGAGCCGTCGCGGCGCAGTAACGGCACCGAGCGCAGCAGCACATCGCCGCTCTGTCCGCCGGCCAACTTGATAGTCGTCTGAAAGTCGATGATGGACTCGCCCGAACGCAGAGTCTCGGCCAAGACATCCCGCGGGCAGGACGGATCACCAAAAAGATCACACACTGGCGAACCCGCCAAATCCTCGCGGCTGCGGCCGAGTATCAATTCAGCTGTCGGATTCATCGTCAGAATCCGCAATTCCGTGTCCAGAGCAAGGACCCCTTCGTTCAGAGCGGTGATGATCTCGATCAGGGTGTCGATGCGGATCTGGGCGAGGAAATCCTCGATGGACACCGGCTCGATCGGCAAAGGGGCGTTTTTACTCATGGCACCTCACAGCTGTTGCATGCAACATTTTCGTTGCAACAATATTGCTGCATTCGACACTTCCAGCAACATTGGCCATGCTATTCAGCCATCGGCCAAGGCCGGCGCAACACCCTTAACTACTGCAGCGCAATCGTTTAAAAACTAGATTCGCAGCGACGTCATTTATTGGCACGGCAACTGCATTAGCTTTCCCGTAAGACAAGCATTCTACGGTCGACACTCCGTTGGCCTTCAATAGATCGAAAGGGATGAAATCATGGCGAACGTTCTGGAAATCAATGGCGACAACTTTGAAGCTGAAGTGATCAATAGTGACGTGCCCGTTCTGGTGGACTTCTGGGCCCCGTGGTGCGGACCCTGCAAGATGATCGGCCCCATCGTCGAAGAACTGGCTGGCGAATACGAAGGCAAGGCCAAAGTGGCCAAAGTCAACGTGGACAACAACCAGGATCTGGCGGCCAAGTTCGGCATCCGCGGCATCCCCACGGTGATGCTTTTCAAGGGCGGCGAATCGGTAAACAGCTTTGTTGGACTGAAGTCCAAAGAAGACCTGGCCGGAGCCCTCGACGACGCGCTGTAGATACAAACGCAGCCTACAGGATCAAGGCCGCCACCGGAACCGGAGGCGGCCTTTTTCCTGCCCGGTGCAACAGCCCACCTGACCCCACTTGCCGATTTCCCCCCGAGGCATGACATTGTCGGGGCAACAAATCACCAACCTGCGCAATCAGAGGACGATCATGGCTGGAATCATCGACGGTGTGAAAAAAATATTCCGCAGCGACGGCAAGATGAACAATGTCTTTTTTATCGTCTTCGACAGCTGCCGCTTCGACGCCTACCAGGCCGCCAAGACACCCAACATGGACCGCATCGGCAAGGCCGAAAAGCGCTACAGCTACGCCAGCTGGACCAGCCCCAGCCATTTCACGTTTTTGATGGGCATGGTGCCTCACCAAAGCCCCAAAGGGGTCTTTGCCTCCAACGTCTACCGGGATGAATTTGCTCTCTGGTCCAAACGCCTGAATGTCAAAGAGGTCGACTTTGGCAAGTTCGTGCCCCAGCTGTCGCTGCCCTATTTTCTACGCAGCCAGGGCTACCGCACCGAAGGTGTGGTCAGCCTGCCGGTCCTCAACCCGATGACCGCCATGAGCCAGCACTTTGACCGCTACGAATTGGCGCCCAGTCACAACGACCTGTCGCTGATCCTCGACGGATCCGACACCTTCAAGGGCATCACACCCAAGAAGGACGAACCCACATTCTATTTTCTGAATACGGGTGAAACCCACTATCCTTATTTGCTGCCTGGAGAATCCGGCACGGACCTGCCGCATATCAGCGGTGTGCACGGTGTGTTCAAGAATCTCGATGAATTTCTGAAGAACCCCTCCGAAGCCCTGGAAAAATCCAAACAGGACGAGTTCTTCACGCCCGAACAATTCCGCGCCTTTTATGAAAAACAGATCTCCTGTGTGGAACATCTCGACGGGGTGGTGGGCAAACTCATGGACCGCTGCCCAAGCAATACCCACTTCATGATCATGTCAGACCACGGCGAGTTGTTTGGCGAAGACGGCTACTTCGGGCACGGCCCCATCTTCCACGAGAAGGTGTTTGAGGTTTTCTATCTGGAGGGCCAGCTGCCTTAGAGTGCCGGATGCCGAGTCAAAATTCGTGGCGTCACCTGATCCAGACGATCGACCCCGGACACAAATTCACGGGCGCGCTTACCCCACGCCATCAAGGGAATGGGATTGGTCGTATGGCGCCGAGTGGTGCCGTCTTCCAAATTCCCGTGGTCACTGGTGAGCACCACCAGGGTTTCGTCGGCAAGTTCTGTTGCCAACTCGGCCAACAGCCCTTGTAAAAACTCATCCACCCGATGCAGTTCGACTTCAGAGCGCGCCATTTCTCCACTGTGGCCAGCCTTATCGGTCTGGAAATACTCGTAGAGCAGAAAGTCTTTTTCGCGAGCCACGCGGCCGGCAATCTGGCCTGCTTCCCGGGGTGCCATCAGTTCCATTTCGAAACCGCGCTCGTTCAACTCTGTATTGGTCATCTCCTGATAAACGGCCCTGCCCGCCCGGATGTCGTCCAGGCCGAGAAAAGGCAAGTCGGCCGCCAGGGTGGCCACAGTTGTTGCCGACAAGGTCAATTGCCGTTCCCGTGAGAGTTCCCAAAACCGGGGGCGAAAAGCGTTCAGGAATCCGGCCTGGTATCCCCGATCATTCAGGGTTTTCAGGATCGAGTGTTCCAATAGAATTTCCCGCAGCTTCTCATTGGGAAATCCGGTGAGGTGCTTTCCCAAGGCTTCCTGGCCACTGACCCCGGACAGCAGCGTCGTTTGGCCTGTCGCACTCTGCGGCACGCCCACGACCCCGAGGACAGCATCGATGGGTTTGGCCCAGCCGGCATTGGCCACCGGCACCGCTTCGCCCGCCGCCGAAACCGGAAGTCGCAACAAGTCTCCACCGTATGTATATTGCGGGTTGGTTTTGGAATCAGGTTCGCCCCAGCCCAAGCCGTCGATAAAGACCAAAAAGGTGCGCGTGCTCATGTTGCTCCACCGGATTAAGATCAAAAAGGAAAAAGACAAGTTGAAGGCTATGATAATCGCACCGTACATTGGCGGCACAAATATCTGACTTTTTTCGGATCTTTGCGAAACTGCGTTTTCATTTTTCAGGAGCGCCTCGTGAATCTTCGCTTCCACAGCACCATCACACCTGCCCTCTTTTTCCTGTGTGGAATCGTCGGCACCGGACTCCTCTACCAATCCATCGAAGCCAACGAAAAGCAACGTCTGCGCCTGGAAACGGAAATCACAGCCAAACAGGTGCGTCTGCGGCTGGAAGCCTGGGTCGATACGCGCACCGGGTTGGTCGAACACCTCAGTCAACATCAATTTGATGACACGGAAGACATTGAGCAAAATTTCCGGCGGCACGCCTTGGCCCTCGTCGAGTCCTACCCGGGGGTCCAAGCCCTCAATTTTATTGACCGAGATTGGATCATTCGCCAGGTCGTCCCGGCGGCAGACAATGCTCCGGCCCTGAACGTCGATTTGCACCAACACCCCTCAGCGGGCGTGGTGGCAGCAATCGCCCGCGCAGAATCCACGCAGGCCATCACCCGCACCCCGACCATTGAACTGCTTCAGGGCGGCAAGGGTTTCACCACTTACCATCCTTTGCAAGACCGCCAGGGCCGTTGGCACGGATTTGTCAACGGTGTGTTCCGTATCCGCCAATTGATCGATGCTTGCCTCCATGAAGACGTATTGCGCGAACGATTCGCTCTCCGTTTGCTTGACCGCAACGGTGGTATCGCCTATGCGAATGTTCCCGCCAACTACGTATTTGACGACACACACCTGGCTCAAATGCCCGTCAAGATCATCGACGCCAACTGGTGGCTGGAACTGACCCCCAGGCCCGAATATGTCGAGACTTCCAGCACCGCCGCCGACGAGATCATGGCCCTCATCGGCGTGCTGCTATTTGCCGGATTGGCCTTGCTGATGTGGAAATTCCTCTCCCACCAGGATGCCCTGCGCCAAAGCCAGGAAAAGTACCGCCTCTTGGTGGAAAACCAGATCGATCTGGTGGTCAAACTTGACGCGGATGGAAATTTCCTCTATGCCAGCCCCAGTTATTGTGAGGCGTTCAGCCTGCAGGAAGATGAATTGCTGGGCACGAATTTCGAACACCTGGTCCATCCCGAAGACAGGGAAAAAACGCGGGTCGCCTTGAGCGAATTGGCCCAACCGCCGCACCGTTCCTACAACGAGCAGCGCAGCGTGACCACCGAAGGAATCATTTGGCAGGCCTGGACCAATGCGGCTGTACTGAATACCGAGGGCAAGCTGGAGGCCATCACCGCCGTCGGGCGCGACATCACCCGACGCCGCGAATTGGAAGACCAACTCGCCCTATCACGCAAGATGCAGGCCGTCGGCCAACTGGCGGGTGGCATCGCACACGACTTCAATAATTTGCTGCAATCCATGTTGGGCAACCTCCAGTTTGTGGAACAGGACATGCAGCCCACAGGCCAGACGGCCGACGACCTGAAGGAGATTGAAAACAGTATCGGCCGGGCCATGGTCCTGACCCGACAGCTGTTGACCTTCAGCCGCAAGCAGGATTTGCGATCCCAGCAGGAAGACCTCAACGCTGTAGTGGCCAGCACCTTGAGCCAGATCCAAAGCACCTTGCGGACAGCGATCAGCGTTGAGTTTGAAAAACCCGATCAGAAAATTCCAGTTCGGGTCGACCGAGGGCAAGTCGAAC
>JADGEP010000267.1 GCA_016744275.1 Candidatus Krumholzibacteriia bacterium
CCTGCCCGCACGGGACCGGCTATCCCCAGCCACGGACGTGGCGAAGTGGCTCTGAAGGACGATCCCCGGCCGGATACGCCCTTGCGGGCTCCGGTTGCTGAAACGACCGCGCCAGCCTTCGATCAACGCAATGCCGATCTCTCGAATCCGGGCAAAGAAGCTCGCAAATGGCAGATTTGGCGCAATCAGGCCGCCTCGAAGTGCTGGTACCGGATTGAATTCGAAAAATCCGGCGACATGGTATTTTTAGGGCACCTGGATTTCCAGCGACAATTGCACCTCGCCCTGCGACGTTCGGGCTTGCCTGCGGCGTACAGCAAGGGCTATCATCCACATCCGCTCCTGAAGTTCGGCCCCCCGCTGCCGGTGGGTGTTGTCGGAATGCGCGAATGTCTCGACATCGCCATGGAGCATCAGGTGCCCGGTTGGATCGATGAGATCAACCGCACCTTACCGGCGGGACTCAAGATTTTGAGAAGCGTAGTGGTCGGCGGACAGACTCCCCAGTCCATCGATCACGCCGTTACGCGCTTCGACTATCGGGTGGACATACCCGGTTCTGAAGATGGGGGCCCGGCGACCGCTGAAGTCGCCGCTGCTCTGGACGCCTTCCTGGCCAGCGAGACCTGGCCCATTATCAAGAAGCGTCCCAAGGGGGATATCGAAATTGATGCCCGTTCGCTGGTACTTGCCGGTGGTATCGGGCTGGAACACAAACCCACAGACGGTTACGCCACCCGTTTGCGCTTCTCATTGCAGCGCAGCAAAACGGGGGCCACCCTGTCTGTACACGATTTTCTGACCGCCTTGCTGGGGGACGCTCTGCCTGAACCAGGCTATTGCGCCGCCGCCCGCATGGGATACTACGGTCGTCACATCGATGGGCGGTGGTTGTCGCCCATTGAGGAAGTAGGTGAATCCAGCCTCCGGTTTTGGATGGGCCGCCATCTGTCTGCCTGACGGAAGTCTGCCTGAACCGATCCGGGGTTGGATCTTTTATGAAAAAAGAAATAGTCATCAACTCGTCCCCCCACGAGATCCGCATCGCCATGCTCGAAGATGGCGAACTGGTGGAATTGCTCGTGGAGGGCGCCGATGCCAAGCGCATTGTCGGCAATGTCTACAAGGGAAAAGTGAGCTCGGTCAAACCGGGCCTGCAGGCTGCTTTCGTGGAAATTGGCCTGGAGCGGGCGGGTTTCCTGCACGCGTCGGATCTTGACCATGATGACAGCGATGAAGATGAGGGTTCCAACGATCGCGGTGGCCGTCGCCGGCATCGTCACGTGCCTGATATTGGCACTGTTCTGAAGGTCGGCGATTCGATCAACGTCCAGGTCACCAAAGAGCCCATCAGCACCAAGGGCCCGCGCCTGACCGCTGACATCAGCTTGCCTGGCCGCTACCTCGTGATGATGCCCAAGGGTCGCCACATCGGCGTTTCCCGTAAAATCGACGATCGGCGCGAACGCACCCGCCTGAAGCAGGTCCTGCAGAAGCACCGCCCCGATGAAGGCGCTTTCATCATCCGCACGGCGGCCATCGCCCAGAGCGAAGACGCCCTGAAGCAGGATGTCGACTATCTCAGTGGACTGTTGAACAAGATCAGCACCGGCAGCCGCGAGATGACCGCCCCGGCTCTGGTCCACGAAGATGTGGGCATGGTGGTGGCTTTGATTCGCGACATCTTCAAGGAAGATACGGCGCGGTTGATCATCGACGATAAAGATGATTTTGATCGCTTGCACACCTATGTGACGACGTTCGCGCCGGAGCTGCGCAACCGCATCGAATTCTACAAGGGCGATTTGCCGATCTTCGATCATTTCGAGATCGAGCAGGAAATCAAGAAGACCCTCGACAAACGGGTGTGGATGAAAAAGGGCGGCTACTTGATCATCGAACCCACCGAGGCACTGGTCTCGATCGATGTCAATACCGGCCGTTTCACCGGACGCCGCAATCAGGAAGAGACCATCTTCCAGACCAATATGCTGGCGGCCCGTGAAGTCGCTCGTCAACTGCGCCTGCGCGACTTTGGTGGCATCATCGTCATCGACTTCATTGATATGGAAAGCGAAGGCAATAAGAAGCGGGTCTTCAATGAGCTGAAGGACCACCTGCGGCGTGATCGTGCGCGGCACAAGGTCTTCCAGGTGTCTGGGCTCGGATTGGTGGAGATGAGCCGGCAGCGCGTGCGCCCGTCCCTCATCTCCCAGTTGTCCGACGACTGTCCCTATTGCACCGGCACCGGCAAGGTCATGAGCATGGAGACGATGAGCAACCGCATCGAGCGGCTGGTCCATCGCATCGCCATTGTGACCCGTGAGCGTCGCCTGCAGATCCAGGCCAACCCCGTGTTGGCCCTGTACCTGTTGGAAGAACGCCCGGACCAGTTCCGAGATCTGTGCAGCACGTTTGATCTGGATCTGAATGTTCTGGATGACGCGACCCAGCACGTGGAAGAATTCCGCATCGTGAGCCTGGATTCGGGCAAGGATTTGATTGCCGAGTTCGAGAAGAAGGCGCGCAGCGGACGCTGAGCCTTTCCCGGTTACGGGGGAGTGATCTCAATTTTTGCTTTCAATTGCAATGTGGCTCTTGTCCAGTAATTCCGGGCGAGGGCCATATTTTTTTCGCGCCGGAATGGAACCAAACTGCGCAATAGGGCCTTCAGCGAATATTCGCAAAACTGGGCGATGCGAAACTCGCGGGCCTTGGACCGACTGAAATGCTTGTCGGCGTAAATGCGGTAACTTTTTTGCAGCTGGACAATGCTGAATTGGCTGACGGTTCCAGCCGCCTGCCCCTCTAGATGAACCACTTCGGCTTCGGCACAGTACCAAATATCCAGTCCCAGATTTTTGGCCCGGAAGCACCAGTCTGTCTCTTCGAAATACATGAAAAAGGCTTCGTCCAGCAGCCCCACCTGGGTCAAAGATTCTTTGGGTATGAGGAAGCAGGCCCCGGCGATGTATTCCACCACCTGTGAAGTTTCGGTCCGCTGGGGGATGTAAACGACGCGATTTTTCAGCGCGCCTAAAGGCAACCACCGCAAGGGGTCGGCAAAGCCCAGCCAATGGAATGAAGTCCGGGGAAAGAAGCCGTAGGTAATTGTGGGGTCGCCCGAGGCGGTGGTCAAACGAGGGCCAACAGCGCCAACCTGCTGCTTGCCGCTGGCAAATTTCACCAAACGGGTGAGGGAGTGGGGCGGGCAAACGGTGTCCGGATTGAGCAACAGCACATAGGTGGCATCAGCCTGCCGCAACGCCAAATTGTTGCCTTTGCTGAAGCCGCAATTGGCCCCGGATTCGATCAGGCGCACGTGGGGAAACTCAGCGGTGATCATCGCCACCGAGTCGTCAGCCGATTGGTTGTCGACAACGAATACTTCCCAGGCCAGATCCAGGCAGGCCTGTGGCAGAGATGCCAGACAATCGCGCAGCAAGTCTTTGGTATTCCAATTGACGATGACTATGCTCAGGTCCACGTCGCTATTCTCCAACACTGTATGGAACTTGGATCACGGACAAGTCGCATCGGCCAGGAGAAAGATTCCCGGGGCGTCCAGGGAGACTTTGTCTTCCTCCCGTTGCAACTCACGGGCCAGGGCGGGAGACTTGAACCGACCAAAATTGAACCCATGATTAATGCCCTGAATAAAGAGGTCTTTGGCCATGGGGCTGCGGAACAGCTGCTCAAACTGAATGTCTTCAAAACCGATTTCGGTCAAGAGCGCGCCCAGGGTTTCTTTGCGGAAATATTGATACACATGGTGTTGGCCGGTGTGTTTTTTGACGAGTTCCGGGTCGTCGATTTGTTCCAGGGTATCGACCGTGAAGATGATCTTTCCGCCCGGCTTCAGGATGCGCCTGCATTCCTTCAGGACTTCCTTGTAATTCTCGATGTGCTCGATGACGCAGATGCTGAATATGATGTCGAATTTGTTGTCCGGAAAACCAATGGTTTCCAGGGGCGCGGCGATGTATTCGGTGGAGGCGTTTTTCTGGAATTTTTCGCCGTAGGATTTCGCCCGCTCAATGAACGATTCATTGATGTCAATCCCAACTACGTGCCCCACTTTTTGACCGATGAGCATGGTGTGCAGACCATCGCCACAGCCGATATCGAGCACAGTCTCGCGCCCGGTGAAATCCACCCGGTTCATCAGGGCGTCAAATTCGATCATTTTCAGGGGGCTGTAGGTGAATCGAATGTGGGGGTAAGCCCCGAATCCCATGAGGAACTTGAACACGGTTTCTTTGAGATTCATCTTGCAGCACCTTGGGGAAAGTCGACAAAAAGTGGCGAATGGACCTATAAAAGCCTGATCCCAGGATGATGTCAAACCAGGAAAATGAATATCTCCCTAAAAGAAAGCAAGCTTTCTGGTGTGACCACGTGGTGGACTCGATGCCAGCGGCACTTCGAAATAACCCATTGGAGCGCAACGAAAAAGAGCCCCGCTATTTGCGCCCGGCCCGGCGCAGGATTTCCTGTTCTTCATCGGAGAGACTTTGCAGGCCTTCCCGGGAAATCTTGTCCAGTATGGTGTCGATCTGGGATCTCTTGCCTGGGCCTTGCGGACCGGGACCGCTGTCTTTGGGGGCCTCAGTCCGACCATTGCCGGGTTTCGCTTCCGGCCTGACAATCTTCATCTTGCGTTTGGTTTGCCAGCGGCGCCAGGCACCACCCAAACCGCCTAGATTGCTGCCCAATCCCGCTCCCAGGGAGGGGATGGTCATCTTCATGAAAATGAACCCGGCAATCATGCCGCCAAGGTGGGCCAGATGGGCCACGTTTCCGCTGCCACCAGTGGCGCTGGACATCAGGGCCATGACGCCAAAGGCGATCACCGCATATTTGGCTTTCATGGGGAAGATCATCATCACCAGAATGACCGACTCGGGGAAGGTCAGGCCATAGGCCAACAGGATGCCGTAAATTGCTCCCGAAGCGCCGAGCATCTGGCTGAAACCGCCGGCGCCCGCAAGGTTGAACAAGCCGTAAGTGACCGCGCCACCCAGGCCGCAGACGACGTAGTAGATCAGGAAGGTGCGCATGCCCCAGCGGCCTTCGATCTGGGTGCCGAACATCCACAGGCCCAGCATGTTGAAGGCGATGTGGCCAAAGCCGGCGTGCAGGAACATGTAGGTGAAGAAGCGCCAGATTTCAAGGCCGTTGATGGCTCGTTGGGGGACAAATGTCAACCAGGGTTCGAGCACCTCGGGCAGGATGGTCTGCAACAGATAGACTGCACCATTGAGGATCAACATGAGTTTTACGCCGGGCGTCATGCCCATGCCGCCAAAGGCCATGCGTCCGCCGGCAGGTCCGAAGTTGCTCATCGCGTGGGTCCTTCCCAAGACTACTGAAAAAGGCCGGTTGTGGTCAGTCACCGGCAGAAGTGATTGTGCCCTTCAAAAATACACCAGAACCTCGGGATCGGCACGGAAAATCCCCTTGAAGGAGGTATCGGCGGCTTATGTGGGAAGCTGAACCCTGCGGACAAAAAAAGGGAGCCCGCAGGCTCCCTTTTCTCCTCGCAGAACGAGATTCTGAGGTCCGTTCTAGTGGAAAACCGCTCCCATGGCGTTGGCCGCCGCAGGGGTGATGTCCATCTTCGCAGAACCGGCAGTTGGCATGGGCAGGGGCACGCCGTAGGTGGGGTCCCAGCTCAGAGCGCTGAGATCCACGTCCGGAATGCTCGTGCCGTCCAGGGTGT
>JADGEP010000268.1 GCA_016744275.1 Candidatus Krumholzibacteriia bacterium
CAACGAGTCGTAGCTCGAGTGGGCCAAAGGAGCGGGGAAATGAGCGCATGACGATCTGGCGAAATCGTGCGAACCGATTGCGGGGCGTGATGGCCCGCGCCGGCCTGGTGCTGGTGGCCCTGCTGCTGCTTTGCCCGACGGCGATGGGTGCTGATGGCAGCGACCCGGTCACGCATCGTGGTTGGTTGTCTGTCATTCCGCCGATCCTGGCGATCAGCCTCGCCCTGTGGAAACGTCAGGTGTTGGTGGCGCTGGTATTGGGCCTTTTTACCGGCATTGTGATTCTGGAAGGCAACCCCTTCATTGCGTTTCTGCGCCTGGGCGACCAATACCTGGTAGGGGCTTTGGCGGATGCCGACCACGCCGCCATTCTCATGTTCACCGCCATCCTCGGTGGCATGGTGGGGGTGCTTTCCAAGAGCGGAGCCACCGAAGGAATCGTGCACTGGTTGGGCGGCAAAGTGGGCGGCCGCCGCGGTGGCCAGACAGCGACGGCGGCCATGGGCACGGCCATCTTCTTTGACGACTACGCCAACACGCTTTTGGTGGGCGCCACCATGCGGCCACTGACGGACCGGTTGCGCATCTCCCGGGAAAAGCTGGCCTGGTTGGTCGACAGCACCGCCGCGCCAGTGGCAACAGTCGCGGTGGTTTCCACCTGGGTGGGCTTTGAAGTTGGCCTGATCCAGGACGCCATGGCCAGCCTCGGGCAGAGCAGTCAAGCCTACACCTTTTTTCTGCAGTCCATTCCCTACAGCTTTTACCCGCTGCTGACCATGGTGATGGTGTATCTGGTGGCGACCACGGGCAGAGATTATGGGCCCATGTTGCAGGCCGAGCGCCGCGCCTTGCACAAGGGCGAGTTGTTGGCCCCGGGCGCCCGTCCGGCCAGCGACATGCCGGTGGCCATTGAAGCTGAGGCCGAGCCCAATCCGGCCAGCCCGTTGTTGGCGGGCATTCCCATTTTTGGCGTGATCGCAACCACGGCGGTGGGCCTGTACATCAACGGCCGCGGTGCGGCCATTGCCAGCGGAATTGCCGAACCCGGATTGCGCGAAGTCCTGAACAACGCCAACAGTTTTTCGGTGCTGATGTGGGCCGCATTGGTGGGCGCGACCTTGGCTGTGGCCCTGACCACCGCCACTCGCCGCTTCACCCTGGCCGACGCCATGGACGGATTCATCGATGGTTCACGGGCGATGATCGTGGCGGTGGCCATCCTGCTATTGGCCTGGTCACTCAGCGCGGTGTGCAAAAACCTGGGCACGGCCGAGTACCTCATTGAAGTGAGCCGCGATGTGCTTTCGGCGCGGCTGCTGCCACTGGTCGTTTTTATCCTGTCGGCGGCCGTCAGCTTTGCCACCGGCACCAGCTGGGGCACCATGGCCATCCTCATGCCATTGGTCTATCCCATGGGGCACCATTTGCCGCTGGATGCAGGATTGCCGATGGCCACGGCCATGCACATCCACCTGGCGGCTGTCAGCGCGGTGCTGGCCGGCGCGGTGTTTGGCGATCACTGTTCGCCCATCAGCGATACGACAATTCTATCGTCCCTGGCCACCGGTTGCGACCACGTGGACCACGTCAAAACCCAGTTGCCCTACGCGTTGACCGTGGCCGGCATTGCCGCTGCGGTGGGCTATGTGCCGGTGGGTTTTGGTCTTTCTCCGTGGATCTCCCTGGGCATCGGTGTCGTGGGAGTGGTGGCTGTGATTTGGCGCTTGGGGAAACGTGCAGGCGATCTGCCTTTGAATCAGGCTGATGAGGCGCAATAGGAACTGGCCTCAGTGGCGGCCGCACCGTAGATTGAAGGAAGTCCTTTCACGTCATTTCTGGAGTGTTTCATGACTCAGATCCGCCAGTCTTCATTGCCTCGTCTCCTGCTGCTGACCAGTTTGATGCTGGTTCTGCTGGGGGTGGCCTCTTGCGGCACTCAGCAGATCATTTTTGTTTATCCGGATGAGGCCCTGGATTTTCAGCTGCGCAATTTGAAAATGCCGGCGGTGTACATCGACACGGTCACGGACATGCGCCCGGCCCAACAACGTTCCGGCGGCGGGCATTTCTTCACCGTCACTTATCCCAAGGATGAAGCGTGGGAAGTGCCGGCGACGCAGATTTACGCCGAAGCCCTGGCTCAGGATCTGGACCAGACCAACCTGGTGGAATTGGTGCCGTTGCACGCCCAGGCCGACTACATCCTCTCCATGGATCTGCTGTCGCTGAGTTGCAAGATGAAGCGCTCACCGGCGTCGTTTCTATTGGCCGGTGCCATCGGCGGTGGCGCGGGCATGGCGCTGGGCGACGACGCGAGTCACCGCTTAAAACTGGGAGCCGTCCTGGCAGCGATCACGGCGGTGGCGGTGCCGGTGCCAACGAACAACCGGGCCGAGGCCGAAGTGCGCCTGAGCCTGAAAGACCGCACCGGCAATATCCTGTGGCAGAAAAGCTGCCTCGGCGAAGTGGATGAGAGACTGTACCTGACAGCGACCGCTCGTGAAGATCAGAAATTGGTGAACGAACACCTGACCAAGGCCGTCAAAAGAGCCAACGCCTGTTTGCTGGGCCAGATGCGCCAGTTCCTGCTGGAAAATGGCGGCCAGGGCGATTCATAGCCCCGTTGATTCGGCATTGCCCAAATCTCAAAATGAGGCCCTTGGCCACCGGCAATTCCGGCAGCCAAGGGCTTTTTTCAATCTGAACAGTTCTGTACTACAACAATTCCGCCGCCAGGCTCGCCAATTCGCTGCGCTCGCTTTTAGCCAGCGTGATGTGCCCGTGGATCGCCTGGTTCTTGAACCGCTCCACCACATAGGTCAGCCCATTTGAAGAGGCGTCCAGGTAGGGATTGTCGATCTGGTAGGCATCGCCGGTGAGGATCACTTTGGCGTCCTCGCCGGCGCGACTGACCACGGTTTTGACCTCATGGGGCGTCAGGTTCTGGGCCTCATCTATGATGATGAACAGTTTGGGCAGGCTGCGGCCGCGGATGTAGGTCACCGCTTCGGCCTCAACCACGCCGGTGTCGTACAAGTACTGCACTTTATCGTTGCTGTGCTCCAGTTTGGGATCCACCAAAAACTGCAAGTTGTCCGAGACCGGCTGCATCCAACTGGCCAGCTTTTCGTCTTTGGAGCCCGGCAGGTAGCCGATGTCCTTGCCCAAAGGCATGATCGGTCGGGAGACCATGATGCGGCGGTAGCGTTTCTCTTCAGCCACCATCTGCAAGCCGACGGCCAGGGCCAGCAAGGTTTTGCCGGTGCCCGCCTGGCCCAACATCGTCACCAGCCGGATGTCCTCTCGCATGAGCAACTCCAGCGCAAAATGCTGCTGCAGGTTGCGCGCCGTCAGGCCCCAGGGGTGGCTGTCACCATGGTTCAGCGGTTCGACCATCTGACTTTCGGCCCGGTAGATGCCGCGGGCAGAGTGCTTGGGATTGCCGGACGCCTTGAGCAATACTCCTTCGTTGGGGCACAAAGGGGCTTCCAATGAAACAGGCTCGCCGTTGTAAAACCTGTTGATGAGGTCATCGGCGACTTCGTGCTCGCTCCAGCCGGTGTACAGTTCGTCGAAGTTGACGATGCGGTTGAGGTAGTCTTCGGCCCGGATGCCCAGGGCATCGGCCTTGACTCGAGCATTGATATCTTTGGTCACAAAGACGATTTCGACCCCGGCCTTGTCCAAAGCGCAGGCTGCGCTCAGGATCCGGTTGTCCATCACCGAGCGGTCCATGCCCTTGGGCAGGTAATCGGTGAAACTTTTGACCAGGACAAAGAGTTGACCGCCATTGGGCAGCTTCACGCCCTTGCTCAGGGGGCTGCCGTCGCGCAACGAATCGATGGTGCGGATCACGTGGCGGGCGTTGCGCCCTTTTTCGTCGTTGCCGCGTTTGAACTTGTCCAGTTCTTCAAGGACATCAACCGTCAGGACAATGTTGTTGTCCTCGAAGCCCGAGAGGCACTCGGCATCATGCAGCAGCACGTTGGTATCCAGAAGAAAGGTGCGGGTGGTGGGCAGTTCGAGGCCAGAGCTGTCGTCGATCCAGTGGCCAGTATTGGCTTCCATGGAGGCCCTCCAGACGTTTGTCCGGGCAGGCGCGGGTTCTGTTTCCGGCCCCACCGGAGCGGTCAAAGATGGAGATGTACGGATCCTTCCTGCCAGTATTCTACACCTCAACACCGCCCTTGTCGCTAGTGATGTGGCGCGTTAAAGTGGCGCCCACCGCCGGCCCACAATATTGAACGGAGTCGATCAAATCATGCCCCGCATTGCCTCAATTCTGATGCTGATCCTGTTGCTTGGTGGAATCGCATTCGGGCAGGATGCCCCAGTGGAAACCATCTGGCCCCTGGACTTGCCCACCCGTTACCTGACGAGCAACTTCATGGAGTACCGCCCGGGGCGCTTTCATGCCGGCCTGGACCTCAAGACCCAAACCGTCAATGGCTTTGCGGCGCGGGCGGTGGAAGATGGCTGGATCGTGCGCGTGCGCGCCACGCCCAGTGCCTACGGGAGGGCGGTGTACCTGCGGGGCGATTCCGGACGCACCTATGTCTACGCGCATCTGAGCCGTTTCAACGACCAGCTGCGAGGCTTCGTGAATACGCAAAGGGAACGCACCGGCACTTACCGCGCGCGCCTGCAATTCAACGCCAACCAGGTACGCGTGAAACAGGGACAGGTGCTGGGACTGACTGGCGAAAGCGGCACCGGCGGGCCGCACCTTCATTTTGAAGTGCGGGATCGGCACAATCATCCGGTGGAACCCCAGGTGCTGGGGTTCAGTGTTGGCGACACCATTGCGCCGGTGATTCATCACCTGCGGGTTTGGCCGGTGCAGGCCGAGACGCTGATTCAGGGGGCCGAGCAGGGGCACATGCTGAAGGCAGCTGGCGGTCTCAGTGGTCGGCTGCCGGAACTGCGGGTCACCGGGCCCGTGGCGTTCAGCGCCCGGATCATCGATGCGGCGGATATCCGGGGCCACCGCCTGGAGCCCAGCCTGATTGAAGTGCACCTCAATGGCGAGCTGGTCTATCGCTGTGAAAACCAGAGTTACGATTTCTCCGAGAATGCGCTGCAGCGCCTGGAGTGGGTGGTCATGCCTGGGGTGCGTGAGCATTGGCTCTACCGGCACCCGGCCAACAATTTGACTGGGCGCCAGGGCGGGCTGTGGCACCTGGGAACGCAAGGACAGGGCTTGGCCCCGGGGCGCCATTTGTTGCGCCTCACCGCGGCCGATCGCGCGGGTAATGTGACGGCTGTGGAAATGGATTTGGTGGTCGACGGCGGGCCACACGGCGTGCGCGCGCTGGAGAATCAGGCGTGGGAACTTGACGCGCCCTACCCGCGAATCTCGTCGCCCGACTCCATGTCCCACATCGAGTTGACGCCGTTCTTTGATGTGGATTCAGAAGCGGTGCGGTCGTTGGTCCCTGGCATTCGGCGCCGCGAGTACCGCGTGCAGGCAGGCGACCCGGTCCAGGCCGATATGGTGATGTACAGCCAGCCCGGCGTATTGACCGACGGGCAACGGGAAGCCGCGGCAGACCAAGGCTTGCGGCCTTTGGCGCAGGCAATCCAGAACTCACAATCGAATTGATGCCTGTAGGTGAAGTTCTTAGCCTCGGAAATCGCGAGGCGGAGATTGCGATCCGCTTCTTTCGCTCGCAACAAAAGAACCTTGTGGTGCAGCGCATTGCCGACGTGCGGTATGG
>JADGEP010000269.1 GCA_016744275.1 Candidatus Krumholzibacteriia bacterium
TTTTCACCATTTGGCCCGTATCGAGCCTGAAAAAGGCCAAATTAGCCGTGTGATTCTGCACAGTGGACTGGCGCTGGAGTTGGGAGAGTCTCAGGATTCTGGCGACAACAACGCGGGGGTGCTGGTCTTTGCCTACGAAGGCGCGACGGCCAACCATGTGGGCTGGCGGCAGATTCAAAGCATTTCTTTCCAGCCCTAACCGATGGCAAAGTACTCAGCATGAAACTGCGGCTCGTGAGCTACAACATCCAACGTGGGATCCGTTTGCCGGAATTGCTGGCGCTGTTTCAGGCAGCACCCGCCTTCCGGTCCGCTGATGTCATCGCCATCCAGGAAGCGTCATTTTTGGCCAGCGGGGAAAACGTGCTGGCGCCATTGTCGGCGGCGCTTTCTGCGGAACATGCCTGGGTTTATCGCCCGGTCATGAGCTATCCGGAAAAGGAATACGGGAATGGCTTTATTTTTCGCCCGGGCGTGACACCGCAGGATTCCCAGGCGGTGCCTTTGCCTCAGGTGAGCCGGTTGAGTTGGCTGGAGAAGCGGAAAACTGAAGGCGGGATGCCCGATACGAAGTCGGCATTTGTGCAGTCTTTTGAACTGGGTGCGCGTCTGGTGAGCATCGCCAATGTGCATCTGGATTTTGCCGGTGGCCCCCAGCACCGCGCCCTGCAATTGAACCACCTGCTGGGGGAAATGAAGAAGCAGGCACCTGCCGCGTTGGATGTGATCTGCGGGGATTTCAATACCGTGGGGCACCACCGCTGGCCCGCGACGGCGGGCAACATCAACGCCGCTCTGGGCACCGCCCTGTCGGCAGGGTACAATGATCTGACTGGTGATGTGGCATTCACCAGCGACCTTTTGGGCAATATCGATCCGGCTGACCCCGCTGCGGGAATTCTGGGCCTGGGACAGAAAATGGGCCTGCGGTTTCGCCAAAAAACAGATCACATCCTGGGCCGCGGGATGGCAGGATTTTCGGACGCCGGAGTTGCTGCAGAGTCAGAGGCGGCATTGTTGCGGATATCTGACCACCTGCCGCTCCAGGTGATTTTGGAGCTGTAGTTCCGGTTGAGTTTGAACAAGGGGGAATCTCATGTTAGGCCAGGCCTCGCGGTTGGCTGTTGCCACATTCCTGTTCTGTTTTACCGGTTCGGTCCTGATGGGATTCTTGGTATACGGCGATTCAGTTTTTGATTCCAGCCAGGTCTTTTTTCAGTTTGTGGGGTCGGGCCTTTTGGGTGCGGCCCTGGTCGCCGCTGCAAGGGTCGCAGGTCTGCGAGCGGTCGCGCTGGTGGTGTTGATTGGTTATCCTGTACTGCTGATCTCAAATGGGTCCTTCACGGGTGCCCGCCTTCTGCGGGATGCGGTTGGGGTTGCCGGGCTGTCCGGTGCCGTGTTGGCCGGCATGGGCTGCAATCGATTCTTCCCCAGGCGGGCTCTGGGGAAATTCGTGATATGGGCCGCGATTTTTGGCGGCGTGCATTTGGCCATGTATGCGATTTTATGCCTGGCCAACGGCCAACCCATCGACTCGAGTTGGGCCGAACTGACTGCTCGCATCGGCGCCTTGATAGGCGGCGGATTGGGATTGGGATTCGAATTGTCGGCCTTGGTTTGGGAAAAAATGAAGGGAACATCACCCTGATGCGTCATCAGGCCATGGCTGGTTCTCAACGAGCAAGTGTGGTATAGACATATGATCACCATGAACACCGCATTTGATTGGTCCGGCAGAGGCAGTTGCCCGGACTCGGAGTGGACCACCGGATGAGCGAAGATCAGATCAACAACCCGTTGCATGGTTTGACGTTGGAGCACATCGTCACCTCATTGGTCGACTTTTACGGTTGGCGCGAATTGGGCATGCGGATCGACATCCGGTGTTTCAATAGCGACCCGTCAGTCAAGAGCAGCCTGAAGTTCTTGCGCAAAACCCCTTGGGCCCGCGGCAAGGTGGAAAAATTGTATCTCACGATGATGAGAAGCAGCCGGCCTTGAGGCGGCTTGACCATACTGATTTAGGAGTGAATGATGTCCGACGCGAACAATTCCAGTGCCCCCGGCACACCGATTCACCTGTGGATCATCGGCGTGGTGTCGCTGCTGTGGAATGCCATGGGCGCTTTTGATTATCTGATGACCCAGACCAAGGCCGAGTGGTACATGGGGAAATTCACGGCGGAACAGCTGGAGTATTTCTACGGATTCCCGGTTTGGGTCGAGGCGGCCTGGGCCCTGGCGGTGTGGGGCGCGGTTTTGGGTTCGCTCTTCCTGTTATTGCGCAAATGCCTGGCGGTGCCTGTATTTCTGGTGGCCCTGATCGCGATGGCGGCCGCGACGATCCACAACTACGGCATGTCCAACGGCATGGAAGTGGCGGGCGACGCCTTCTCGCTCATATTTACCGGCGTGATCTTTGTTGTTTCGGTGGCGTTGCTGCTGTATGCACGCGCCATGAAAAATCGAGGCGTGCTGACCTAGCCGAGAGCACGGTCGCCCGGCAGGCGGCCCAACTATAGACGAAAGCCAGTAATCCGATCGTGTCGACGATTCTCGCCTCCCGATATTTTTGGATCGCCGCAGCGGTTGCGGCCACGGCGCTGTCGAGGTCACCGGCGGTGGCGTTGGTGCTCGGAGCGGCGCTCTCCCTGATCTGGGGCAATCCCGAGGCCGGATTCACGGGCAAGCTTTCGAAATATCTGCTGCAGGCGGCCGTGGTGCTGCTGGGGTTTGGCTTGCAGTTGGGAATGGTTCTGAAGGTAGGGGCTTCTTCGCTGGGCCTCACCTTTGTGAGCATCGCCGCGACGTTGGGGTTGGGGTTTCTGCTCAGCCGGCTGTTTCATGTCGGGCGCGAGTTGACGACTCTCTTGAGCAGCGGCACGGCGATCTGCGGGGGCAGCGCCATTGCGGCCATTGCGCCGGCGATCGGCGCCGGTTCGGCGAATACCGCCGTCTCTCTGGCTATCGTTTTTCTTCTGAATGCTTTGGCGTTGGTGATCTTCCCCTACGTGGGGCAGTTGTTGGATCTCAGCCAGGAGGCCTTCGGCCTTTGGGCCGCTTTGGCCATTCACGATACCAGCAGCGTGGTGGGGGCCTCGGCAATCTACGGACCTGAGGCCCTGGCTGTGGGCACAACCGTCAAGTTGACGCGAGCCCTGTGGATCCTGCCCCTGTCGTTCCTGTGTTCGCGCCTGACCCGACAACAAAGTGGCGCCAAGTGGCCCTGGTTTCTGGGTGGGTTTTTATTGGCGGCGTTGTTGCGCTCCACCTTTGCCGAAGGCGCGGTCTGGTGGGATCGCCTGGCCCTTGGGGGCCGTTACCTGATGGTGGCCACCCTGTTTTTGGTGGGCGCAGGACTCACCCGCGAAAGTTTGCGCCGCATTGGCGTTCGCCCGCTGTTGTTGGCGGCTTCGCTGTGGCTGGTGGTTTCATTGGTATCGCTGGTTGCCGTGGCGTCGGGTTGGGTCTCGGTGAGCCTCTAGGGCAACAATTCAGGAAGTTCAACGGAGGGTGGCCATGGAAACATTTCTCAGTCTGTGCGTTGGAATCGGCCTGGCCGCCGCCTGCGGTTTTCGGGTCTTCGTGCCGCTGCTGATCATGAGCCTCATGGCCCAAAATGGGCACCTGGAGTTGACCGACAGCTTTGCCTGGATCGGAACGCCCTATGCAGGCACCGCCTTTGCCGTGGCGACATTGGTCGAGATTCTGGCCTACTATATTCCTTACGTGGACAATTTGCTGGATGTGATCGCAACGCCCCTGGCCATGGTCGCTGGGACGGTCGTGACGCTATCGGTGCTCACAGGCTTGCCGCCATTCTGGACCTGGAGCCTGGCTTTGATCGCCGGCGGCGGGGTGGCCGCCGGAACCCACACCGGTACGGCGGCTTTGCGCGGCGCTTCAACCATCACCACCGCCGGATTGGGCAACCCGTTGGTTTCCACCGGTGAGTTGTTGGGCGCCACTGGCACCGCGCTTTTGGCCATTGTACTGCCGGTGGTCGCCGCCGTATTGGCTATCGTTTTTCTGCTCATCATGTCGCGCAGACTATTGCTGAAGACCGCGGTGCGGCGCTGAGTCCATTTAGCCCTTGGTCAAACGCTTCAAGGTGTCGCCCAAATCATACTGCGCCCTCTGCGCCGCTTCCAGAATCAACGCCTGAGCGTCCAACAGAGCCGAGAGGTTCGGTTCCTTGGCTCTGCGCAGACCACAAAGCACCATGGCCTGCATAAACGTGATGAGGGCTTCCTGACGCAAAAACTCCCGGCCCTGATGTTCATTAATGCCCAGATAGATCCGGGCCTCGGCGGCCTTGACCAACTCAGAGAACCATCCCACACGCCCTTGCGCCATGGCGGTCAAGCTGTCGGCACTGATCAGCAACAATTCCGCCAAGGCGACGGTACTGCCACCGGCAAAACCGTGGCCGGTCCATTCTATCAGGGCATCTTTCAGGTCCGACACCACCAGGGGGCGGTCGCCAGGATCCAATCCGGCCCAAGGCAAAACGGAGGTGGCGCGATCAGCGGCACCGCCAGGCAGGGTCGCCAAAAGGTCCCGCAGGTAAATGGCTTGCAGGATGCGACTGCCGGGCACGGCCGCCAGCAACTCCGCCAGGTCCAGGCGAGACTGCGGGCCCCATTCTGGCGGAGTTTCGGTGAGCCGCAACTGCTGCAGGCCCGTCACGGTGGCCTGCAGGGGTGAAGGAAGGTTCAGAGCGGGAGCGGCCAGGGGCGTCGCCGCACTGTCCTCTGCCAATGGCCATTCCAGGGCGGCCAGAACATCTGCCTGCACGCAGATTTTGAGGCTGGCCAATTGTGGCGCCAGTTCCAAGCGGCGCACGGCCAGGCTCACATCCGGGGTGCCGCCACCTTGCAGCAGGTCAGCCACTTCGTGCCAGCGGCCCTGCGAGTCGTGCACCCGGCGGAAATCGACCAGCGCGCGGGATTCGTAACCATTCAGGTGAGTGGCGAATCCCTCGTAGGCGAGTTCGGCGCCGCGCCGCAGAAATTCCAGGTTGCTGATGCGGTCGCGGAAGATGTACCACACGCCCTGGTCGGCATCGAGGTCGAGCGCTTCGCCCAAAGTGCGGTGCACCAGGTGGGGTTCTTCGGCTGATCCGATGTTGTAGGGCGACGCCTGGCGGACACGGCCCTGGGTCTGCTCGTAGCTGTTGTTGAAGAGGATCAAAGCCTTGTCGTCGCCGGAACGATTCGCATAGGCGTACACGTTTTCCTCGACCCAGCCGCCATCGGATTCGAAATCGAAAAGGGCGAAATTCTCCGAGCCACTGAAAAGGTGACGCCGCCGCATGAGTGGGAAAATTTCTCGCTCGTGCCGTGACACGAGGTCCTGGTCCACCGGTTCGTCCCAGTAGGCCTTGCGGTATTCCATGCCGTATTTTTCGCTGAAGCCTTCGATTTGCCCGTGGCCGACCATGGGCAAGCCCGGCATCGTCACCAGCAGCAGCATGCAGCCGAAATACTTGTCGCCTTTGCCGAACTGTTCCACGGCCGTGCGTTCGTCCGGATTGTTCATGAAATTCACGAAACGCTGCAGCACCGCGGGGCTGAATTCGAGCACGTTTTTCAGCGTTTGCCGGTACTTCTGATTGTCTTCCATCTTGAGCATGTTCATAAAGGCGCTGTTGTAGAC
>JADGEP010000026.1:0-14948 GCA_016744275.1 Candidatus Krumholzibacteriia bacterium
ACCGCTTCGACTGGCACGACATCATCGTGGCACTCGCCACAGAGTTGCGCCTCAGGGGCCCGCAACAATGAAGGCGCATCCGCGGCGTGCACCAGGTGGCACTCGCTGCATTCGCCCGATTCAAAAGGCTCGTGTTGCACGGTCCGCGATTGATCGTTGATCAGCGGTTCGTGACAACCGATGCAAAGCGCATCGGGTTCGGCTCGCAACAACGCCGGCAAGGGACCAAAATGAGGCTCGTGGCATTCGTTGCAACGCCCGCGCTTGACCGGTCGGTGCGAACTGGTCATCGCCAACCATTCGTCTGCTTCGTCGTGACATTCGGCACACAATGCCTGGCGACTATTCAAAGTCAGCGCCGGATACAAAGAACCGTGAGCAGCATGGCACGCCAGGCAGTCGCCTTCTTCAAACGGTGAGTGCACGTTCTCGGCGGTCATGGCCTGAGCCGTATGCTCGTGGCAGGTGGCGCACAGCGGACCCGGCTCGGCAACCAGCAATTGCTCGGATTCCTGACCATGGGCCGCGTGGCATTCCAGGCAACCCATCGTTACCGGAGCATGCTTGGATACGCCCTGCAGTTGATCCTCCACATCATCATGGCAGGCGAGGCACAAATCGAGGCTGGAACTCGCCAGCAACGACGGTCGCGATGAACCGTGGGCAGCATGGCAATCCAGGCAGTCCCCATCAGAGATCGCCGTGTGCACGCCATCAGGAGCAACATCTTCCTGGTCGTGGCACTCCAGGCACATTTCCGTGGCGCTGGCCATATTCAAGCCCAAAGGATTGGCTTCATCCGGTTCGTTATGGCAGGCCGAACATTCGCCACCAGCGACGGGCTCGTGAATCGACAAGGTCATCAGGCCAGGGATGTCCGAAGCATGGGGAGAGTGGCACTGGTTGCAGGTCTCAGTACCCACTTGATAGCCAAAGTGTTTATCTGCGAAAGAATCGGCTCCCGGCTCGTGGCAGGTCGCGCATAAATTGCTCGCCGTTTCCCGCAACAGGCCCGGATGGTCGGCGCCGTGCACTTCATGGCAGCCAAAGCATCCATCTTTCAAAGGGCTGTGTTGGTGCTTGCGGTCAAAGCCGGCCTGATCGTGGCAGGTGAAACAGAGATCTCCGCTTTTGGCCACCAACAACATGTCGTTATCGGTGCCGTGCGGGTCGTGACAGGCATCGCAGCGGCCGTCTGCCACCGGCGCGTGCAGCACGTCTTTTTCAAGGCCGAGGTCGGTGTCCTGGTGGCAAAGCTGACAGAGCTTGGCGCCGTCTTCCTTGAGCCGCAGCGCGCCAACCATTCCGTGCGACTTGTGGCAGCCCTGGCATTCGCCCTTGTCGAAGGGACGATGAGGGTTACTGCCCACCAGATCCTTCTTCTTATGACACTCCGAGCACTCGCCTTTTTTGGAAAAACGTCGTCCCTTTTTGATCTGGGCATGCGCCGCTTCGGACCAGAGCCCAACGGCGAGCAAGAGTGCCAGCGCCACCAGCAACGCCTGAGGTCGTTTTGCGGCGCGCTCCGCCAAGTTGACCGACACCGGATTTTTCATCACTGGCCTTCCTTGTCGGGCGTCAGATAGGCTTCGATCCTCTCAGGCCACCAGGTGATTTCCGAACCGCTTTTGAGCACCACCAGGTGTTCCTCCAGCCCACGGTCGAAGTTGACCTTCAACAACGCCCGCCGAAGGTCCATTTCAACGGCTTCCAGCGGCGGCACTGCTCCGGGACGGCGCGCATCGAGGCGGAAGACCATGAATCCCATGGGCATTTCGATGGCGGAACTGCTTTGTCCCACAGACATCTCGGCCAGGCCATCGCGGAACGGCTTCGACAATTCGGTTATCTTGATAAATGCCGAGGTGCCCACCGATAATTCCTGCCCCGGGTTGTACTGCTGGTAGACGTAGCCAAAATCGGCGCCTTCAGCCAAACGTGCCGAAGCTTCGGTGGCCTCGCTCAACTCGTCGAAAATGATGACATCCAACCGCACTTCTTCAGGCCCGCGCATCGTTTCCAGATTCGCTTCGTACAGCGCCTCGTATTCTTCGCGCTTGAAAGTGATTTTGGAGGTGATGTGATCGTCCAGGTAACGAGTGATGAGAGACTGCTCCCATTCCTTATCCACCATGGCTACGACTTCTTCGTTCTCGTGGTAGCCAGCCTTCGTGGCCAAATAGTTGAGCACCAGGTCATTGGTCAAATCGCTACGGGCGGTGGTCATATGAATCCCAAAGGGACTCAAGGATTCCTGCATGGCCTCGTGAGAAATGGCGCGTCGCAATTCCGTGCCCGTCACTCCGGCTCCACTGGCCAATTCAAAGACATTTCCCGGTTGTTCAATCAGGAAATCACCAGTAAGCACCATCGCCGAGTCGGCAATGATGGCCATCAGCGCGCCGATGTCCTCGCTCAGCTCGGCCTTTTGGGTTTGCTCGGCCAGGAATTCATCCCAGATTCTTTGCCGCACCTGGCCATGCACCACCGGAGTGATGCTGCGCTCGAAGCGGGCGAAGTCGCTTTCCAGAATCGGGCGCAATTCTTCCACGCGCACGAATGAAAAAGAATCGTTGTAGGGGAAGATCTGGCTGAGCTCGCCGGCCTTCAGGTTCCGAACGGCGTCGCGAATTCGGTTTTCCACATCGGCCCAGTAAAGCAGATTGTACAATCCGCCTTGAAGTTTTTTGGAGTCGAGCGATAGCTCGCGAGCCAAGGCATCCATATCAGCGCCTTGGGCAACCTGCTCACGCAGAGCCACTGCCTCATCCATGGTCCTGACCGAAATGCGGCGCATGTGGATCTGCCAATAGTATTTCTCGAAGAAAGCCCGCACCGAGTCGGCCGGAGCAGACTGAGGCAATTCCACGTTGTCCCTGACGTATACGCCCGTGGCAAACTTCCGGCTCTCTTCAGCGATTTTCTCCTGAAAGGTTTCGTCTTCATCGTAGCCGGCGGCCATGGCGTCCTGAATGATCAGGTATTCACCAACCCGTTTTTCAAGCAGTTCATTGGCGCTCACCTCAGCGCCGCCCATCCGAAACTCTCCGTGGGCAGCGGCGATCAATTTGTCGAATTCAGCGCCGGTGATTGGGTCACCATTGACAAGAATCAGGGTGTCGCTAACGGCGGTGGCGGCACCAGAGTCGGTGGCAACAGCGCCTGTCAGAATCAGGGCCACGGCAATGAGGCCACAAGCGTTTCTAACGATTCTTCGGTCCATGAATGATGTCCTTCCGGTTCGCTTCAAGCAGGTCAGCAATGAACCTGTCCACGTTGTCGGCAATCAATGGTGTGATGGCGTGCACTCTTCCCAGTTGGAAGATGCCGTCGTTGTCGTTGCCAGAACTCTCCAGTTCTCGCATAAGATACAAGGCACCGTTGCGGGTGCTGCTGGCTCTCAATCCGGCGGCAAAATGGGGAACACTCACGGTAGGCTGGCCACGTCCAGGATCAAATCTCTGCACGTCGCCCGTAATGACCTGGCAGGCGCCCAGAGAATCCAGAATGGCTTGTGCGCTGCCGCGATCAACCCCACCCCTGTTCAACACTTCCCGGGCCAAACCCAACTCCCTGACGAAGCCGGGCTCGACTACAAAATAGCCAGCGGACAGGAGTCCAGAAAGGAGAATATTTGTCGTGATGTCTCCGGCGTTTTCCGTTGCCGAAAAATTGTCCAGAGGCACCACCGCGACATGGTTGCACCCGCGCCAAGACAGGGTGACTTCCGAATAGTCAGGAATGGGCAATAGTTGGGAAACGGCTCGCTCCAAGACGGCATCTGCCAAGGACTCCAAGTCCGTCACACGTCCCAGATCCAACCAGGAGACGGAGTCCTCTCCGGTTCCGGCGACGCTGATCGCCTGCACCAGGACCATGTTTTGCAGATCCAGGACCCGCAGCGAAACACCAATTTCGGGATTGCCTTCAGTGCGCAGGACATCCCAGGAACCCAATAGCAGGTAACGAGTTCCCGTATTCGCCCCGATCAGATTGGCCCCATGTTTGCCGATCCAACCACGGCTGCGAACGCGGTTTTCGCGCAACAGGGGCCGCAGGACATCACTGCCGACCAAATTCAAACCCTGTTGTTCGAGCAAAAATTCCAGGCGAGGCATCAGCAAGGCGTGGGCCGCACTCTGACCGGTATTATTGGCAAAGGGAACGACAGCCAAATCGACCTTGGGGTTCGCAATATTGACCGGCGATTGGGCAGTCGCCGGCGGCGCTGGAACCAGGGCGGCGCAAACGACAACGAAAATCAAAAACTGACGGCTAACAATGCTCATGTCATGCCTAGTCCAGCAGAGTATTAAGGCAGCCATCGATGCATTTTCGCATCACTTCACTGCGCGACTTTTGCCCCGTGCCAAACAGGCCTGACCAGAAACCGGAACTGTCTTCGCTGTTGGTCGCCGACCAAACGGTGGCGCCGGTTTCGGTCTCCACCAAGCGGATCACGATCGTCACGACACTGACGGTCGTATTTCCCGAGCGCAACGAGGCCGACTCGCTGACTGTGCCCATAAAGAGCCCCTGAACACCCAGATCGCGGCCCACCGCCTTGATCTGTTCAGTGGTCAGTTGAGCCGTGCGGACTACTCCCTGCGATTCCAGGGAACGAGCCACTTCGCCCGGTTCGATGACCACAAAGGCATCGGTCGACAACAGCGAGTTGATGAAATACCGCGTGCCCTGGGCACCCGCTCCCTGGCTGTCGGACAGATTTTCGAAAGGCACCACCCCGATGTTTTCGACGAACGAAAAATCAAATTCCTGGTGGACAAATTTGGTGGTTCCGGTTCCACCGCAACCGCCCACAAGGGCAGCCAGCAGCAGCACCAGGCTAAGCGTGATCTTCTTCATGAACTCCACCTGTTCCGGGGTCAGAAACCAAGCCTGAACCCCTGTTGAAAGGATGTCGTCAGGCTGCCTCCGCTGCCAGACAAATCCACTTTAGCCAACCGCAGATAAAAATTGGCGCGCCGCGACAATTCCCAATTCAAATTGATACTTTGCCGCAGGGATGTGACCACTTCCGCCACACCCAGTTCGTAATGTTGGGCCGATATCCTGAGACTGGGCAACATGTTCCAGGTGATCAAGCCGTCGACAGAGAAACGATCGGAATCTTCCCGCGTATCACGGACCGTCACCCGGGCAAACAGCGTTTGCGTCAGGCGGTAATCAAATCCCAGGCCGTAGATGTTCCGCACCCGCAGGTTATCCGTATTGGTCTCGAGCGTTTCAAAATAGGTCGCGTCCAACGAAACATCGATGGCATCGTTCAGCTCGGCCTCCAGTCGCCCGCGCATATTCCAGGACTTGAAATCCGAGCCGGACAGCTTATTGTCCAGCAGCGACAGCCCTCCGCCACAATTCATGGTCAACCCAGTCAGCAATTCCGTGGTCGCTTCCACCGCACTGCTGGTATTGCGCTGGGCAGATTCTCCGCTCAACCAGGTGATGCGGTCGCTGAGAGAAGCCGACCCCCGGAAGGTTGCCAAGGGTGTCACCGCCAGGGTGTAACTGGACATATTTTCCAGCACGTCTGCAGTTGTCGATTCGTACCACTGGTTCGACAATTGCCAACTGAAATGATGGGAAACCACGGGCGACACCAAATAGCTGGCGCGCGCGCTCGCCGCCCCGCGCGTGCGGTCTCCATCGCGGCCTGGGTTTTCGTCGGCCTGCATAGACAAGTCAAAACTGCCCCGCCAACGGTCGTTGAAGCGATAGTCGATCCGGCCGTCCAGGTGATGCGAAAGGGAAGAGACCCCAAGTTCCGGATGATCAGACATCTGTTCAAAAACCACCAACTCAGTGGCGAAAACTTGAGCAACTTCATTAAATCCCGAATTCACAGCCTTGATGTAGCGGCCATTGACGACATCAAAATACAGTTCGTATCGATTCAAGGCGGCATTGAACACCTGCTGAGGTGCCGTGATTCGCAATGTCCAGGTCAGGTTGTCTTCCGAACTCCAAATCTGCCAATCGACCTGCTCGCCACTGGGGCGATCGGTGTAAATATACAAGGCTCCGATGGGGCGCCGGCTGCCAAGATCAAGCCCCAGATTGTGATCAACATTGGCGCTGCCCAGATCAATTTCCGGCAAGGTCACTTCGGTTGTGCTGCCGTCGGCAAGGCCGGGGCGTTCCTGCAGTGTGACCAGATCCGCCGTCGTGCTCTGGGCATAAAGCCCCACCACGCTGGCCAGAACGCGCAGAACAGGACCACCGGCGTTGTTCACGGTCGTTTGATCGCTGTGGCTGAAGCTGTAATTGCCCGCCAAACGCATCCGGCCATCGTGGGCCCTGCTCTGTCCCCGCCAACGCGCCAGATGGCGGTCACCACGGGACGTCTGTTCAGAAACCACATTCTCGGTAACATCATGGGTGAAGGTGTAGGTGTACGTATTTTGTTCGCGATTCAGGTTTGCCGCCGCCTGGATGCGCCGATTTCGGATATCGCGCTCATCCCGCAACTCTGCGAAGTACGAGTGCTGCTCGTCGAACCGCAGTTCCATGATTGGATAATTCGTCGACTTGCTCTTCAGCAGGCCCTGGGTGGTATTGGTGATCACTGTACCCTGACCCTGGGTCTCCACCTCTCGGCGAACGGCACTGCCACTGATCTGAAAGAGCGGGTGCTGCCAGCGCAATTCGGCGCTGGGCTGCATTTCCTTGCGATAAGAGCCCGGGTCAAATTCAAACGCCTGATCAAAGCGGAACAATCGGTAGGCCAGGCGCATGTCGACCCAGGGGGCCAGTCGTTTTTCTACCGAAACGTTGTAGTCTTCGCGAAAAGAATCCCGTTCGACTCCATCGACTTTTGCCTGCACCGCGGACAGGTCGGCATAGCCATTGAGTGGGCCCCAAAGGGTGGCTTCGGCAGGTTCGGCCACACCGATTGCCAAGAGAACAAGTACCGGAAGCCATCGTCCGTACACGAGCTTGCCACGTCCTGTGTTCGTTATTCTCACGGCGCGATCACCGTATTTGGTGTTCCGCCAATTTCAACGACGCTGGTCAATGTTCCCCGGTTGGCGGCATGAATCGCCAGCGTCGCCGTTTTATTCATGATCACCAACAATGTGCGCTGTCCGGCGTCGAAACACAACCGACCCGGAGGCGAATTCAATGATATCGGCGCAAACTCGAGACCGTTGGCGGGCCGCAATACCGCAACCTCATCGCAGCTCGCAATAGCGGCGAAAAGTTGCTGCGCACGCGAGTTGAAGGCCAGATGGCGTGCTGGCCCACACAACGACTGGGCCCCCAGCTCCCCACCGGTTTCGAGGTCAAAGCCATGGATGCGATTCTGAGCGGACCCAGTGACATAGAGTCTCCGCTCTGAGCCCGCAAAGACGACCTCAACCGGAGCCGTTATCATCGTCAGGGTTGATCTGGGGACCAGGCTTCCGGGATGGAACGATTGCACTTCCCCTTCGAATTCGCAGGCCACGTAGAGCGTGCCTTGCACCGGATCCACCGCTATTGCCCGGGGCCCATCGCCGACGGTGGTGCGGCGAATTTCCTGCATCGAGCGGGTGGCAATGGCGGCCAAGCTGCGGGAACCTTCATTCAAAACGAACAACGTCGCGCTCGAAGCATCCAAGGCCATGCGGTCGGGGTTGTCGCCAAAATTGAGCGGCATCGTGCGTTCGAGGCGCAGCGTGAGCGCATCTACGACCGCGATTCCATCTTCTCCAGCCACTGCCACGTAGAGCTTTTGGAGCGGGGCCGAATAGGCCATTCCCCGAGGATCGTCCCCTACGGCGATCCCGGCAACCACCCGGCCGGCGACACGATCGACAACCAATACCGAACCGGATTGCTGTTCGCTGACAAATGCCAATGAGCCCAACGGAGGCACCGGCGGCACGGTGGTGTGGAGATCCAAATTGTAAGACTTGTTGCCAACAGGCACCGGTTGCGGTTGCCACACCAGATTGATGACTTCAACGTTTTCACCACTCAGGTGAACGTCCGTGGCAACGACATAGCCAGAGGCTCGCAGTGGCGGCTCAACGATGCTCTGCCCCGCAGCGGCCACCACCAGGCCCAGTTCCATGATCAGCGAGTCATAGTGACCGGCGGCTACGGTTTCTTGCGCCAAAAGAATCTGCCGCCCGGCCAATTCTGCGGCTACAAGTTGGCGGCGGCGAGGTGTCAGCGGTATCGCTTCGCTGCCAGCGCGCAGCTCAAGGCTAGCGAGAGTCAAAGTGGTCGCAATGGAGTAGTCGGTGGGAACTTCAAGATAGATAAAAAGAGTGCAGGAATCCGGTCCCGGAGCCGCTTCAGCTGTAGAGAGATCAGTCAAACCAAGAGACAGGAGAAGCAAGATACCCATGACAGTGATTGCAGAATCGCGAAACAACTTGCTCTCCTTGCCGACGAGGGAAATGCCCGGACCGGATGGTCCGGGCATTTCCTAGAATAACACAGATTCCAATGCAGGAACCAGGTTCCGACTCACTACGGAGTCATCGTGCTGTGAGCATCCTTGGCGTGGCACTTGTTGCAAAGCGAACGCTGGTTGACATCACCATAAGGATCGGGAATCGCATAGGAACCCGACTCTGCGCCATCTTCGTGCAAGAACGTCACGCTGAAGTCCCAGCGACCGGCGTCCGGAGCGGACGTGGCGTGGGCACGGTGACAGGAGATGCAGCTGACCTGGCTGGCAGCCGTCGGGCCAGCAGTCGAACCAACCGTATTGGCAGCATCTTCAAAAGGCACGTCGGCCAGGTAAGCCGTAGCGGCTACGCCACCGAGTTGATCGCTGGTACCGTTGTACAGGTTGTACGTCGTGGCAATGGTACCACCAAGAGTCGCACCGGAAGGATGGACCAATTGGGCATTGTTGGCGTGGAAGTCGCCGTGGCAGTTGCCACACCAAGCGCTCATGCCACCCTGGTAGGCGGTGTGCGAACCCTGGGTTTCGGCACCAAAGAATACCGACAGGCCTTCAGCCGTAGGGGCAGCGTTGGTGAACGTCGCCACGCCATCTTGGACAACACGGCCAGCGCCGTACAGGAAACGGAAATCCTGCGTACCATGAGGATCATGGCAGCTGGTGCAACCCATAACCGCGGCCGGGAAGGTTCCGCCAGGAGCAGCGGTCAACGTAGCGTCAGCAGCGAGGCCGTGGCCAGGAGCGACGAGGTTGTGACCAGCAGCATCGCCGGAGATGGGGTTCAGGGCGCCGTTGTGCCCGTCATTCAGGTTGTCTTCCAGCAGGTAGACAAAGTTTCCGGCACCCTTGAGTGTCGGGGGGTTCAGCACGTCGGTGCCGAGGGTGTGCTCGATGTGATCATGGCAAGCGATGCAAACGTCGCTAGGGGAAGCGTCAACCAACAACCAGGGGTTGCCGTTGGGGCTGTCGCCGTCGATCAGAACGCCGTCTTGGCTGTTATGCATGGTATGGCAACCGTTGCAATGAGCGACACCACCGTCGTGAAACGCGGCGGCAGGGGTAGCAATAAGAGCCAGCCCGATGATGGTCAGCAGAGCCTTTCTCATTCTGAAACCTCCAGATGAGACACAGTAACAGGGTTTTGCGGATCACTGGATCCGCGGCTAGGAGAATTGAAGGGATAGGACGTGTGGCGGGAATCGGCTTCTTCGGTGGTCTCCGCCGAACCTTGGGGCGAGGCGGTTTCTTGGGCACTGCTCTGATTTCGGCCACGAACGAATTCGGGCAGTGCGCAAACTTGGATTTTGTTTTGAAAGATTTGGCCAATGACGACCTTACCCGCCGTGGGGATCGCCAGAAGGGAGGGATTCATGAACCAGCCAGGGCTCGTGCCCTTGCCGCCAAATTCGCCCACGACCTGGCCTTGGGTGTCGTAGCAGACGACACAGAAGCGGCCTTGATCCAACACAGCCACGATGCCTTCAGGGGAAACTTCCACGGCAACCGGGAAATTCAAGGCACCGGGCTTGGCGCCAAAGTGTCCGATGGAGCCCAGGAATTGTCCGTCCAGGCCATGGCGCAGGATCGTGCCTTCGGTCACGGCTGGAATCAGCAATTCATCACCGGAGATGGCCATCAGGCCCAGGCCAACAAACTCTCCGGAGTCGCGTTCGGCTCTGCCCACTTTGAACGAGGATGCAAACCCCTCCGCCCAATTGATGGCCAAAACACGATTGGAACGATCATCCAACGCGTAAATGCGGCCATCATCGGCACAAGCCAGTGAACGAATGGCAACCGGGGAGCCCTCGAATTGGCTCGGCAGTGGGGTTGCGTCCAGAGGCAAACCGTCAAAATCGAAACGCTGCAGGATGCGTCCCTCACGGTTGGAACCCAACACGTATATATAGCCTTGAGGATCGGTCACGATATCGGCCGGTGCCGTGACGTGGGTACCGATCTTAAATTCGTATTTGTATGATCCGGAAGCAGCAAACACGACCACACGATTGTTGCCCGAGTCGGCAACCAGCAACTCTCCGTGAAAGCGATCCCAGTGCATGGCCGTGGGCCGCTTGATCACATCGGCGATGCCGGGCGTGGTGACAAAACGGACAAAAGTCGCCGGTACTGCCAATTGCTGCGAGTCTTCCTCGGCCGCCAGATCCGCTGGCCCCCACGTGATCACCAAAAGCACAGCAAAAAGCAGGGACAACGCGAATCCATCGCGTCGGCTCTGTTTTTGGGTGGCATTTCTGTGATCAATCACTGGTTTTTTCACTTTCGTGCGGCTCGCGCACCTTTTGCCGGGTTGCTATTTTTTTGACAAGTGGAATTTAACACACATTTGTCACAGAGAACAAGTCCAATCATTCTCATAGTGTTTTAAATGCCTGATATCAAACCTATTGCAGACTTTCGCAATTAATTGCCCAACGACCCAGCGGGTACAATTATGACAACTGCGTGACATGGCGCCGTTGCAACTTGCATCATTTCAACTGTTTTCGGGGGACTGAAAATAACATTCAAAACTAAATTTAGTCATTTAAATTGATTTTAGATGTCAACTGGCAAAAGCAATGTCACGAAAGCTCGTGTTATTTTTTCAACGTTTTGTCGATCAATTCTGAGCAATACCCTCCCGCAAGGCTGGGACTTATCACCAACCGCTCCAGGACCGGCCCAAGCTCGATCGCGCCCCAGCCCTCCAGAAACGGCCCCAATGGGGTAATCCACAAAAAACCTCCCGCTGGCAAATGCCAACGGGAGGTTTCAATCACCAGTAAATGCGGGGAGATCCCTACATATCAGTAGCCATCCGCTTCTTGTCAGCCAGGCGACGCTCGCTCCACCACACCAAGATTGGCGAGGCGATGAACATCGAGCTATAGGTACCAACAATCACGCCAAAGCACAGGGCAAAGGCGAAATCATGGATAACCGGACCACCCAGCACATAAAGCACCACAGCCACGATGAAGGTTGTCACCGAGGTGAGCACCGTACGGCTCAAGCACTCGTTGATCGAGCGGTTGATGACCTCGCGGTAGCTCTCCTTGCGGCGCAGCTTCATATTCTCGCGGATCCGGTCAAAGACCACGATCGTATCATTCAGTGAATAACCGATGATCGTCAGGAAGGCCGCGATGATCGAGAGGCTGATCTCGAGGTTCAGCAGTGAAAAAATGCCCAGCGTCAGCGTGACATCATGCACCAGGGCCATGATCGCCGCGATGCCGTAGCGGAAGACGAAGCGGAACGTGATGTAGAGCACGATCAACGACAGGGCCGCCACGATGCTATTGGCCGCTGCGGTGCGCAACTCGCCACCGATTTTGGGCCCCACGCTCTCTTCACGACGCAATTCGATTTCCGTGCCTGGCAATTCGGCCCGCAGGTCGTTGAGCAGGACTTGAGCGGCATCGAGGGTTTCGACAGTCTGCTCAGGTGCCGCCACGGTGATCAGGAACTCATCGGCCGAGCCGAATTCCGTCACCTGCACACCCGCATACCCCTTGCCCTCAAGCGCCGAACGGATGTTCTGCACTTCGGGCACCGGAGCCATTTTCACCTGCAGCACCGAGCCACCCGTGAAGTCGATGCTCAGGCGAGGACCGCCGTGGATCAGCATCAAGACCGCGCTGATGATCACCAGCGCCGTCGAGAGAGTGAACGCGGGTTTCATGGCGCCCACGAAATTGATGCTGGGATTCTTGAAGAATTCCATGTCTTTGTGACCTTTCCCGGGCCGGGCCCGGATGCGTCCCGCCCATCAAAGGGGCAGGGTATCAATGACAAGATTCCAACGGCAAGCCGCGGAACTAGATGCTCATTTTCTGCGTGCCCTTGTTCCGCGTGATGAATTCCATCAACACACGGGTCATCACCAGGGCCGTAAACATGCTGGTCAGGATACCGATGCTCAGCGTCACCGCAAAACCCTTGATGGGGCCGGTGCCGAACCAGAGCAGGATCACGCCGGCAATCAGCGTGGTCACGTTGGCATCGATAATGGTCCGGGTTGCGTTCGCATAACCGGACTGGACCGAAGCGCGGATGGTTTTCTCTTTGCGCAGTTCCTCACGGATGCGCTCGTTGATCAGCACGTTGGCATCCACGGCCATACCCACTGTCAGGATGATACCGGCAATACCGGGCAACGTGAGCACCAGGCCAAACTTGCCCAACACAGCCATCAGGATCACGATATTGCTGATCAAAGCCAACACCGTCACCACACCACTCATGCGGTAATAGACGAGCATGAACAGGATGACCAGGATAGAGCCGTACATCGCCGCGCTCACACCCATGCGGATGGAGTCAGAACCGAGGCTCGGGCCCACGGTGCGCTCTTCAGCAATGTAAACATCGGTCGGCAGGGCACCGGCACGCAGCAGCAGGGCCAGATCGCTGGCTTCGCTGTTGGTGAAGTTGCCGCTGATCGAACCGCTGCCACTGGGAATCTTGCCCTGGATCACGGGAGCCGAACTGATGCGGCCGTCCAGGCTGATGGCCAGGAAGCGGCCGACGTTTTCGCCGGTCACTTTGGCGAACTGACGGGCGCCGCGGCTGTTCAGGGCAAAATTGACCTGCCACATTCCCGGACGATCCGGGTTCGAAGCGCTATTGGCATCGGTCAACTGAGCACCCGAAAGGATCGGCTTGGTTTCCACCAGGTAGACCGGGCGCAACATCTGTCCCTGGCCGAAGTCCATGGGGTTCAGGTCGATCTGGAATTCGGATCCTCGCAACCGGGCGGCGGTGCGCGGATCGTCCAAAAGGGCCTGCAAGCGGTCCACGTTGTCTTCTTCGACAAACAGCGGAGTGCTCTGCAAGACGCCGCCCTGAGCCACCAGCAAACCGCTGAACGGATGGGTTTTCAGATATTCGGAGTTGTCGGGCAGGATGTCACCATCGGCGCCCAGCACATCATCCAACTCACCAAAAGGGTTGTCAGCGGAATCAGCGGCGGCGGCCGCCACTTCGGTCTCTTCAACGACCGGAGTCTCGATGGCGGCTTCTTCAACCGCTTCTTCGACAACATCCCGCGCATCGCCCAGGAAGACCTGATCCAGGCGCTCCAAAGCGCTCTGGATGTCGTCAGCCTGACGCACCATGCGGAATTCCAGCTTGGCCGTTTGACCGATCAGGTTCTTGGCGCGTTCGGGATCCTGCAGACCAGGCAATTTGACGACGATTCGACTGGAACCGAAGGTCGTGATTTCGGGCTCCGAAACACCGAACTTGTCGATGCGGTTGTAGAGGATCTCCTTGACCCGCAACAACGCGTCTTCGGCCTCGCTGGCGTTCATGCCTTCCTGTTCCACTTCCAGGACCAGGTACATGCCGCCTTTAAGATCCAGCCCACGCCGGATGGCTTTGGCATCGATGTCGGCGATTTCGGCCAACCGCTCAGGGTTGTCCTGGGCTGCCTCACGTTCGGCAGACGAAATGGACAAGGCCTTGAAGGTCGGCAGTAGCCCCCAAATGGACAGCAGAAGGACGACGATTGTCAGCCCGGCCCTGTACTGCAGGGATCGGTTCATGGCTCAACTCCCACAAATGCTGAAGAACTCGACAAAAAAGAGCGCCCCCAAAAAGGAAATTCAAGGGGCGACAACTGAAAGAAACGCGCACGATGCTATCCGGGTATTGCTCATTTAAAGAGCATGAACGGGCCCCAAACGGGATCCATACAGATGTCCAGGACGCATTTCGGCGGCCGCGTCCAAGGACACGAACCCACCGTCAAATTGCGGAGCGAATGATAACACAATTCAGCGGGAAATACCAGAAAATCCGTGGATTCAGACAGTTACCAAGCGGTAGGCGGTTTCTCCCAGCCCGATGGCTTCGGCCCTGGCCAAAAGCGTATCCGGCAATTGCTTAAACCCGCTCCAATCGCTCAGTTTGCCCCCCATGCGCTGGCTGATCAGGTCATGGGTGGCCTGATCCAAGGCCACGGGGTCACGAGAAGCCAGGATACCGATATTGCCCAGGCGATCTCTTTGACGCGAACGTGCCCCACCACTCTGACGATCCAGGCGCACCAAAAAGCTGATGTACAACTGCCGGGAGGCCTCGCCACCGGTGACGCGCCGGCTGGCCGCCAAGGCGGCGTCGGCAACGCGAGCCTGAAACGACGGCACCCCAGCTTCCTCTTCAGGGTTGATGCCCGCCATGAAGCACACATTCATGCATTCACCGCATCCGGTGCACAGTTCGTGGTCGATGAAGGCTCGGCCGGCGCTGAGCTTGATCGCGTCAAAGAGGCACACGGTCATGCAAACGCCACAACCAGCACAAAGAGGCGTATCCACCTTGGGCCGGATGCTCTGGTGCAGAGCGATCTTGCTTGCCCGGTCGGCCAGGCCCACCCCCAGGGTGGTGATGGCCCCTCTCATCCCCACGTGGGGATGAGGCCGTACCGGTGTCAGCACACACAAATTGTCGGCAGCGGCCAGCCCACCGGCCAAGGCGTGGGCCGTCAAATCCGAATCCGCAGGCAACTCGGTGACCA
>JADGEP010000026.1:14958-17722 GCA_016744275.1 Candidatus Krumholzibacteriia bacterium
CCAAATAGGGCAAGCTGCCGCCCCCAAACCCTTTGATGCCGGCCAACTCCTGGTGAGCCGCAGCTTCGTCCAACCCCTCGGTGGTGATCGAAAGGGTGTCGAAGGCAAACGCGCCTCCAGCGCCGGACAATTGTGCGCCGATGGCCTCAGCCCAATGGACATCCACGGCTGCCGGTCGATTGCGCGGCCCCAGGTGAACTTTCACGCCCCATTTGCCCCCAGTGCCTCCTGGAAAACGCAGAGCACGGGCCAGGGCCTGCAACCCCGGCCGCAGGTCGGGCTCGGCGAAGGCTGTGGGGTCTTCAGTCAAAGGTGAAAAATAGACGTCCTGGGCCATGTCATTCTCCCGCGGTCTGGGCCACTACTGCCGCCTGGTACTCTTGGAGCGCAATTAATTCGGATACCGTCACGAAGCGCACGCCCTGCTTGATGAGGCCGGGCAGTTCCCGCGCCAATACCGCCGCGGTGGCCCGATGGGGATGTCCGATGCCCACGGCAAAACCCGACGACCGCGCCGACTGCACCAACCGCTGCAGATTTGTCGCGATGGCGACTTCATTTTCATTGTCATAGTCCAGGAAGATGCGGTTGCGCGCCGCCGGTATGCTTGCCCTCTGGGCTTCGGCGTAGGCCACCGAACGGGCACTGGTGAGGCTGTCGACAAAAAACAGGTCTTTCTCCTGCAGCACCGCCATCAGCGCGCGCATCAGCGGCGTATCGCTGGTTGCCGCGCTGCCCATGTGATTATTCACGCCCGTGACATTCGTCAACGTGGCCAGGGCATTATCCAAGCGGGTGCGGATTTCCGATTCGGTCATGCCCACCAGCAGCGCATCGGGCCCCGGGTTGGTTTCCGGATAGCCCTGAGGTTCCATGGGCAGGTGGAGCATGACTTCTCGCCGCTTGTCGGGCCAGGATGAACGGCGGCGGCCCGTGGTCACTTCAACGGGACATCCGGCCAATAGGCGGGCGGGGCGACCGCTGGGCAATTTCATCCCGGCCACTTGACCGGTGCCTTCGGGGTCAGAGGCCTGCCCGGGCGGCAAAACCAGTTCGGTGCGCTGCAACGAGAAGAAACGGGAGTACGAGAGATTCGGCAGCACCGCCAAGGTCAGCGGCGCCGGCAGGCCCAGCAGACCCATCGCGGCGCTGCTCTTGCTGTGCCCCCAGTCATCAATAACCAACGCCACCACCGGCGCCTCTCCACTGGCAAATTCGGTCCAACGCGAGATTCCAGGCCCGCCGCCCCACTGCAACCGGGTGCGCGCGCCTTCACGGGCAAGAATCAAAGTGTGAGTCGGGCGCTGGGCCACGCCGATGTCCAGGCGCAGGAGATCCAGGTCTTCGTTCGGGTGCAATTGTGCAGTACCCAATCGTTCCGGAAGCAGCCGCTCGCCCCACAAAATTCGCGCACCCACCGCTTCGACCGCCGCGGCGATCCGCGCCTGGACTTCCCACCACGATTCGCCGCGGTCCACGCTGAGACTGCGGCAGCGGATGACCGCCCCTGGTCCAAAATCGGGGGCCGGCCAATCGTGATCTGCCGGTTGAGAAACGGGTCCGGCAGAGTAGTCAGCCAAGGTCTTGACCAAGGCATCATCGACGGCAGCCTGCACTTCGCCATACATTTTGTTCGAGCCGAGTGAGAGCAAGGCGGCTTGGCCCCGACGGGAGTTGGTCCAATCCAACAGGCCAATACCCAGGATGACCACCACTGCGGCGGATCCCAACCACCACGCCAAACGTCGCGAGGCCGCCGCCTTGGTGCGCGCCTTTTTTTTCCGCTGCGCGCTGCTCGGGCGGGATTTCTTCCGGTTTTTTGGACGGGTGAAAATCTTCTGCAAATCCAAGACGAAGCACTCCATGGGCGGGTCAAAAAGCCGGGCATCCGTGCCCGGACAAGGTCATCAGGCGGAACCCTGCCATTCTAACTTCCGGACGCCGTTTTGGCCAACCTCCAATGGTCGCCGGTATAATAAAGAGGGAGCCCTTCATAAAAAGAGAGGCTCCCTCAACAATCCCTGTCACAACTGACCGTGCGAAATTCTGTCGGTCTACTTGCCGCTGTTCGTCAAATCCTGCTGGCCAACCATCTCCCAGTAGGTCTTGGCCACGCCGCCAACCACGGTGTCGCGGCCGGACGCGTAGAACTTGATCTGGCCGACAACCTTCAAGGTCGAAGCACCCGGGCGATCAAACAGGAAGGTCACATCGTACAGCGAAAAACGAGCATTGGGAATCACGTCGTTGGGCTGAGAATCGGCCCAGGTGACCTGCTGCTCAAAGATGTCAAAGCTGATGCTCGAGATCGCCTGCACCAACGCCCCATCGGGATCAGTCACCGGTTGTCCCGAGAACATACGCTGATGAATACGCAGCTCTTCAGACCGGTCGAGGGTTGTGCCCACGTCAGGAAATTCCTGAATCGTGCTATTCTGCAGGATCGTGATGAAATCAGGATGCAGCAGATCCTCAAAAATGTCGTAGTCCATGTCTTCATACGCCGTGCGGAAGTTGGCCATCAGCTGGTCTTCCGAGAAAGCGGGTGGAATAGTCGGCTTCGGCGGCGGCGTTTCACCACCATCATCATCATCCGGCGAAAAAATGCAACCTGCTGGCACGATCAAAAGGGCCACAGCGGCCAACAACAGCAGGAACTTGGTTGTTTTCATCGTCTTGTCCTCCAAGAAGTCTGGGCTTCCCCGGGGTGACAGGGGTAATTTCCAGGAAACCCGATCATGTTTTTGAGGGATTATCTCCCTAT
>JADGEP010000270.1 GCA_016744275.1 Candidatus Krumholzibacteriia bacterium
TCCATAATCTGCGAGGGTTTCTGTGCCATCGCATCGACGCTATGGCTGCGCATCTGCGCCGCCAGTTGTTGACGTTCCAGCAGTGGCTTTGCCAGGAACCTGGATTGCCACTCCGATGCCCGTACCATCGCGCGAAAGGCCTGGTAGTCGTGATCGTCGGTACAAAGGGTATCGCCATGAACCAGTACTACCCTGGTTTTATCAAGTTGCAGCAGATGTGGCTCATCGAGCAGGGTTATGCCGACGCGAACAAAATCGGTGTGATGGGCTGGAGCAACGGCGGATACCTGACCAACTGCATGATCGTCGCGGAACCTGACATGTACGCCGCCGCCAGCAGTGGGGCGGGCGTGCTGGACATGGTCATCCAGTGGGGCACCGAAGATACCCCCGGCCACGTCGTCAACTTTGCCACGGGCCTGCCCTGGCATCAACCGGAGCACTACCGGATGGCCTCGCCCCTGTACAAACTGGACCAGGTGCGCACCCCGACCCTGATCCACGTCGGCGGCAGTGATCCTCGCGTGCCCCCGGTCCACAGTCGAGCCTTGTACCGGGCCCTCAAACATTATCTCCACGTGCCTACGGAGTTGGTCGTTTATCCGGGCGAACCCCATGGCCTGACCACTCACCGCAATCGCTTGGCAAAAATGGAGTGGGATCTGGCTTGGTTTCGGAAGTATCTGTTGGAGAATGAGCAGTAGAAAACCGCCAACGGCCTACCAAACCGAACTATCAAACAAAGGGCGACCAGCTCAACTGTGGTCGCCCTTTGATCAATTTCTCATCAGTACCTTAACGGCACCCCGGCAGTCTTCCCCAATCGTCCTAAATGCTCCGCACGGCCGTGGTCAGCCTGGTGCACGCTTCGGCCAGCACCGACCGGGGGCATCCGAAATTCAAGCGCACATGATCGGGACCGGAGAAATCTCGTCCCGGCGACAACCCCAAGCCATGTATCTCAAAATGGGCAGCCGGATCAGCAAGTTCCAGGGCGCTGACGTCCAGCCAGGCCAAGTAGGTCGCCTCGACGGCGGCCATCGTCACGCCTTGCAAGCCTGCAATGTGCTCTGCCAGATAATCGCGATTGGCCCTCAGGTATTCGATCTGTGCCTGCAGCCAGGGCCCACCATGCTCCCACGACGCCTGAGCCGCCACCAAACCCAACACATTCACGTGGGGTACGATACCGGCCATGGCGTGGGTGAACCGGCGGCGCAGGGTCGGGTCGGGAATAACCGCCACGGAACAGCCAAGCCCCGCGATATTGAAGGCCTTGCTCGGCGCCAGCAAAGTGATGGTGCGCGCGGCAACCTCCGGGCCCAGGGTGGCCAAGGGCACGTGGCGCCGGTCTTCATCGAGAATCAACTGGTTGTGGATTTCGTCGCTGCAGATGACCACCCGTTTGGAAAGGCACACCTCGGCCATGTCTGAGAGTTCCTTTTCCGTCCACAGGCGGCCGACCGGATTGTGGGGATGGCACAAGAGAAACAGCCGGGTGCTATCGCTCATGCCTTGGGCAAACCGCGCCTTGTCAAAAAACCAGCCATCAGAATTGTTGCCCTGCAGACTGATGGTTTCCAGTTTGCGATCCACCAGCGAGGGCACCTTCAGAAACGGCGGATACACGGGCGTCATGACAGCCACCGAATCACCGGGATTGCCCACCGCCCGGCAGGTCACGCTCAACCCACTGACCAACCCCGGCAACCAGACCAGCCACTGCGGATCGACCGGCCAGGAAAACTCTCGCGACAAGGTTTCCAATACGGTCTCGACCAATCCCTGGGGTGCCTCGCCGTAACCAAAAACCCCATGTGCCACCCGTTCCTGCAAGGCCTGAATCACCGCTGGCGGCGAACGAAAATCGGTGTCGGCCACCCAAAGCGGCAACACATCTCGTCCCGCGTATTTGTCCCACTTCAGACTGCCTGTCTCCCGGCGTTCCACGACCTCATCAAAATTGAAGTTCATCGGTATCCCGTCGTATCGTTTCAGTTGGTTGGTGTCTCGGCAAGATACTCCCGTATCCGGTCGATGGCTTCGGCGGGTGTGGCGGCCAAGGCCCATCGGCCATCGGCGGCTCCGGCGTTGAGAAAGGCTTCGCCCGGATCAAAATCAAGCAAGACCACGGGCCGGCCAAAACGCAAGGCCAGGGCAATTTCGCTAAGGGTGCCACCGGTCCCCTGGCAAGCAACCACCACATCGCTGGAAAACACGTTGATAATATTGCGGGCAGCCCCCATGCCCGTGGGAATCACAATGTCCAGATCTTTGGCGGCGTACTTCTGGTCGTCATCAAAGAGCACCCCCACCGTCAGGCCGCCAGCCTCGTGGGCGCCCGAAATAGAGGCCTGCATCACGCCGGTGGGGCGTCCACCCGAAATCAGCACCCAGCCATTCTCGGCAATCAAAGCACCCAGTTGGCGGGCATTGGCCGCAGTGGCTTCATTGGCGGCCGTGCCCCCCATCACACCGATACATGTCTTGCGCATATCAAAAGCCTCCTTCGCGGATTTGGTCTGGAGCCGGCAATAGGCTTTCCAACTGAGAGCTGTCCACCTCGGGAGCGAACTCTCCGGCCGGCATGAAAGTCAGGTCGACATTTTTTGCACCCAATCCCTGAGCCAACATCGACAAAGTCTGTCCGGCCGAGCGCTGGGCCTCTCCGGTCGCCTTGGTCACCAACTCGGCTGCGAACCCCCGCGTCTGATCCCGCGTCTCGGTGATGAGTTTATTCTTGGCCTCGACGCTGAAGCCACCCGTGAAAAAACGGCCCACCACTTCGGGAATCAGAAGCGGCAACAATTCGGTTTTGTCTTCACTGTGGATGCGCATATCCCGGATGAACACCTCATGCTGGCATGGCGGCAACACCAGATCGAAGGCGTCCTCTCCCTTGCGCTTGATTTCGAATCGGGAGTCGTTCAGGTCGTACCGGAAATCCACATCAAACTCGATGACCAGGGTGATGCGGCGCTCCGATAGCAACCAGTTCAGGTAGCGTCGCCCGAAGTCGCCGAACCAGTGCTCGCTGGCCGTGATCACCTCTTTGGTCATGATGCGAAAAACACTGAGTTCGCCAACGGCACGCATGCTGGTCACAAAACTCTCGTGGGTGACTTGTGGCAGATGGGGTTTGTTGCGCCCCCGCCGAGCAAATTTCCAAACGCCCCACGATACCAATGCCACGACCAGGCCGCCGCCAAATCCGATGAATAACAAATCCAAAACGAGGTCTCCCTGAATGATTGAGTCCTTGATTCCCGACAGGATGGCAAAAAGCGGCCGACCGATCAAGAGTGGATCGGTCGGCCGCTGCGCTGGACATGATGTCAGGCAGGTTGCCCCACAAGCAGGGAGTGCACATCCCAGCGTGAAAAGACGATTCCCAGACGAGGCAGATCGGCAGCCTCTTCCGGAACTTTGGCTCCCCGTTCCAGCAGAACGGCAGCCTGGGCCGACTGGGTGGCCAGGAAAGGCATCAATTGGGCCACTTGCTGTTGCGTGAGGCATTGGGTGTCGATCAGAACCAGGCCCACCTTCTCATGGCCTGGCGCTTGATTGAAAAATGCGTCCATGGGGTACATCGTGTGGCCAAAGTGCTCCAGGAGAGTATGAGCCCAGCCGCGCCGCTCATCCTCGGTCGTCACCACGACACAGGTCGTAGCCTTTTCACCGTCAGCCGCGCCAGCTCGATTGCTATTGGCCCCAGCAATCTTCATGAACGATTCCATCTCCTCGACCTTCTGGTCCATCGCCTGCAGGGCGGCCTTGATATTGTCCAGGCTGACGCCCAACCCCTTCATCAAAGCCAGCAGATCCGCCTCGGTTCCACCGCTTTCAAAAGCGCCGCCGTGGATGCACGCCATGACATCCGCCAAGGCAACCAAGTTCGTCAAGGGCCGCTCGCCATCGGTGGCTCTGGCCACATCATGGTGGTAACGGGCCGCATCGCTGAAGGCGTCGGGCAGCTTCCAGAATTGCAATAAACCCTGGCCCACCTGGGAATGGGTCAGGCCAATTTCTTCGGCTTCACGGGCCATGCGGTCGCCGTTGCGTTTTTCCAAAATGGGGCGGTAGATATCCGGCACCGCCGTGGCCAAGACATAGGCCCCGATGTCGTGCATCAGGCCGGCAATGAAAGCTTCTTCGGGATCCATCCGGCGATTCACGTAGGGAACCAACGCTTGGCAGGCCGCACCATTGGCCAGGGCGTGGCTCCAAAATTCATTCATGTCCATGCCGCTGTTCATTTTTTGCAGGGCTTCCACCGAACCAAAACCCAGGGCCAGATTGCGGATGCCGGTGAAGCCGAGAATCACCACGGCCCGGCTGATCGTCGTGACTTCCTTGGGCACGCCATAAAACGAAGAATTGACCAGCTTGAGCACTTTACCGGCAAGAGCCTGATCTGACGAAAGCACCTTGGCCACATCGTTGGCAGAGGCGTTGTCGTTTCCCAATACGGACATCAGTTGCCGCGTAACCTCAGGCAATGGCGGCAGATTACGCATCACGGTCATGATACGGGCTTTGATGACATCAGTGGACATGGACGCTTTCTCCAGGTCGGTGGCGGTCAGATTTCAGGTGCTTTCACCCTCTGAGATCGGCCGAATAGGGGTCACCTTTACTGTTTTGCACGGGTTTAGTCTGATCGTTTTTTCTTCACCCCCCGCCCCAGCTTGTCGCCAAAACGGCCACGTACGTTGTCCAGGACCCGGTCCAATTCGCGGTCCCGCTGGCGGGCAGGGTCCGGAAAGAGCTCCGTTTGCACTGCTTCCTGGCGGGTCAGATTGCCGGCCGTGATGCCTATCAAACGCAACGGCCGGCCGTTTCGTTTGAGTCCTTGTTCCAGCAGGCGCCGGGCATGATTGCGGATTTCCACGTCGCTGTCAGTGGGTTCGGGCGGGGTGAAAGACCGAGTATGGGTCGTGAAATCCGGGTACCGGGCTTTCAGGGTCAGGGTGCCCGCCATGACACCGGTGGCACGGAGCCTCCGGGCCACCTTGTCGCACAGCGGGTTGAGAATTTGCAGCAGTTGATGCCCATCGGCGATGTCGTCGCTGAATGTCGTTTCATTGCCGATGCTTTTGGCGTCGTGATCTGGAATGACCGGCCGGGTATCATGCCCCACCGCCAACTCCAGCAAGTGGTTCATGTGATCACCAAACCGACGGACCAGGATTTCAGGCGGCACTGCAAGCAGATCTCTCACCTGATGAATGCCTTGTTCCTGCAGCTTGGCCTGGGCCACTTTGCCCACTCCCCACAGCCGTCCCACCGGAAGCCCGGCCAACAAGGCGCGCTCTTCGCCGGGCCGGATCACCACAAAACCGTCGGGCTTTTCCAAATCGCTGCCCAATTTGGCCAGAAACTTGTTGGAAGCCACGCCCACCGACGCCACCAGCCCCACTTCTTGCCAAATACGGGCCTTGATCACCCGGCCAATATCCACTGGCGTTCCAAAAAGTCGGCCACATCCGGACACATCCAAGAACGCTTCGTCGATGGACAAAGGTTCCACCAATGGCGTGAAATCTCGATAGATGGCAAAGATGATTTTGGAGATCTCCACGTACCGTTCCATCCGGCCGCGTTTAAAGATGCCGTTGGGGCATAGCCTTATGG
>JADGEP010000271.1 GCA_016744275.1 Candidatus Krumholzibacteriia bacterium
GATGGTGACCACGTCATTTGTAATGTATTGCATCGTATCATAGATGGCAAGACCTGCAGTCACGCTGCCACCGGGGCTGTTGACGTACAGGTAGATGTCCCTTTCCGGGTCTTCAGCCTGCAAAAACAGCATCTGGGCAATGATCAGGTTGGCGATATTGTCGTCAACCGGGAACCCCAGAAATATGATCCGATCCTTCAACAGGCGGGAATAGATATCGTACGCCCGTTCACCATGACTTGTCTGGTCGACTACCATCGGCACCAGCATTGATCACTCCTCTTCTGCAGCTAAAACTTCCGTGTCTGCCGAGACATCCTCGATTTCTGCCCTTGAGAGCAGGAAATCGTAGGTTTTGCGCTCTTGCAGGTCGTATTGCAAACGTTCCTTCTCGTCCCCACTGTTGACGAACTCCCGATATTTTTCAACATCGAAACTGTTCTCAGTGGCGACTTCCACAATCCGTTCATCGACATCCTCGTCGGTGACCTTGATCTCTTCCTTTTGCCGCACGGCTTCCAACAGCATCATGCCTTTGAGGGCCTTCTCTGCGTGGGGACGCCCGGCAGTCCGGTATTCTTCATCCTCATCCGCCGCGTTGGGCCGCCCCACCTGGGAGTTGCGCTTGTGCATCTCCTGCAGGCCAGATTCCAGATACTTTTCGACCATGGACGGTGGCAATTCAATGTCGTGGCGTTTGATGAGTTCCGCCTGGATCTGGGAGTCCAGCTCCTGCGCCACTCGCTTGGTTGCCTCTTTCCCCAGATCGGTGTTGATCTCTTCCTTCAATTCAGCCAGGGATTTGCCCCCGGCCACTTCGCCCGCCATTTCATCGGTCAATTCGGGCAACACCTTGGCTGCCACTTCCTTGATCTGGCAAGTGAAGGAGATCGACTGCCCCTTCAATGATTCATTGGGATGGTCATCAGGGTAAACCACTTCGACAACCTTTTCGTCGCCGGCCGAAACACCCACCAGATTCTCATTGAAGGCCGGCATGTTGCTGGCCGCTCCCAGAACAAACTTCTGGTCTTCAATCACCTTGGCTTCGTCGGACTGGCCTTCCCAGGCGCCGGGCACCAGGTCGAGGCTGATCTGGTCGTCGGTCTCGCTGGCGCGTTCGACCTTTTCGAAGGTGGCGCGGCTTTCCTGCAGGCGGGTCAGAACGTCGTCGACATCCTTGTCCAACACCTCAACCGCACGGCGTTTGACCTTGATGCCGTCGGTATCGCCGACGGTGATGTCCGGACGCACTTCGACGACCAGGTCAAATTTCAACGGCCCCTCTTCACCAAATTCCAGGTTCTCCAGGGAAGGATCAGTGATGGGCGCCAACTTGTGCTCGATCACGCCGGTCATCCAAGCGGTGGGCACAAGGGCCTCGATGGTTTCCATGCGCAGCATGTCGCCCATTTCTTTTTCCACGACGGCCTTGGGCGTGCGCCCTTTGCGGAAGCCGGGCTTCTGGTGGCCCTTGACCGCCTTCTTGAGGCGATTGGCGAACTCTTTGTCGTAGTGTTCGCGGGCAATCTCAGCCTTCACGACCCGCTTCCAGGTCTCGGGAGATTCCAAAGTCGTGGTGATGGGGCCCTGAGGCTTTGCCGGAGATTCCGGCGTATCATTCTGCTGGTTTTCAGCCATCGGTCCAATCCTTGTTTCGTTTTACGTGGTGCGAGAGGGGGGACTCGAACCCCCACGGGTTACCCCACAGGAACCTAAATCCTGCGCGTCTGCCAGTTCCGCCACTCTCGCGGGATAGCGGCGACAATATAGCCAGGGCCCAAAACAGGGTCAAGGCCCCACTACGTCGCGAATTATTGCATTTTCCGGTATATCGTCCGGGCGGCGATGCCCAGAATATTGGCCGCGGTCTCTTTGTCGCCCGCAACACTGTCCATCGTGGCCTGGATCAACTCCATTTCAGCGTCCTTGAGAGCCGTGCCCACCGGGATGCTCACCATGTCGATCCGCTGCCGGCCAGCCACCACTCCGGGCGGCAAAACGTCAACATCCACCAGGGTTTCCTTGCTCAGAACGACCGCCCGTTCGATGGCATTTTCCAATTCGCGCACATTTCCAGGCCAACTGTACCGCGCCAGGACCTCCAGTGCTGCCGGCGTGAACCCCTGCAAGTCCTTGCCGTTTTTATCGTTGTACTTCTGGAGGAAAAAATTCGCGAGCAGGTCCACATCGCCACCGCGGCGGCGCAGTTCCGGCAACTCCAGATTGATCACATTCAGGCGGTAAAAAAGATCTTCGCGGAAGGTGCCCTCGGCCACCCGCTGGGGCAGATCGGCATTGGTGGCCGCGATGATGCGCACATCAACCTTGATGGCTTCGTGACCACCGAGTCTTTCGATGACGCCCTCCTGCAGAACACGCAGCAACTTGACCTGCGTGGTGAGAGTCATTTCTCCCACCTCGTCCAGAAAGAGGGTGCCTCGATCTGCAGCCTCGAACCGGCCCCGACGCCGGGCCATGGCCCCCGTGAAGGCGCCTTTTTCGTAGCCGAACAACTCGGCCTCCAGCAGCGCCTCTGGCAAAGCCGCACAACTGACTCGAATCATGGAACGTTTGCCGCGATCGCTCCAACGATGAATCGCCGAAGCAAACACCTCTTTTCCAGTGCCGCTTTTTCCCGTCACCAAAATCGTGGCACTGCTGGCGGCCACCTGCCGCGCCGTTTCGATCGCAACGCGCATCGGGTCACTGTTGCCAATGATGGCATTCATGCCCTGCATCTCTTCCAGTTTGCGACGCAACTGACGATTTTCAGCGATAAGGTTCTGCTTCTCCAACGCCTTGCGCACCACTTTTAAGGTCGTAGTGGTGCTGAACGGCTTTTCGATGAAGTCGTAGGCCCCGGATTTCATGGCATCAACGGCCGTCTCAATGGTGCCGTGTCCGGTGATGATGACAAATTCGGTTTGGGGGGCGACAACCTGGGCGGCTTTCTATATATCCAGGCCGCCCATTTTGGGCATTTGCAGGTCAGAGAGCACCAGGTGCACTTCCTGTTGCCGCAGCAACGCCAGGCCCTGTTCCCCGTTGTCGGCCGTCAACACGTGATACCCGTTGCGGCCCAGCAGTTTGCTGAGGGCGCGACTCAATTCGGGTTCATCATCAACAACCAGAATCGTCGCGTCATTTTCGGGCACCCGTTTTTCGCCGGGTTGGCTGCTGGCGGCGTTGATGTTTTCCATCCTGTCCTCGTTCCGGATGTCTGGGCAAAATGACGGCGGGATCCCGCCGGCCAGACAAAATGTCAACGATTTGACGAATTGTCAACAGGGCATTTAATCTTAATGATGGGAATCCTCAGGCCGAAATAAAGTGGAGTGTAAGAACGCAAGCGAAAGGCGGTGTGATGACACAGGTTGCAACCCCCAAAGAGCCCTATCCCGGGTTTGCCTACCATCAGGCCCTGGACAATATGGGCGGCAACACCCAATTGATGGTCCGTTTGGCGGAGCTTTTTCTGCGCCAACATGCGTCGGATCATTTGCGGATAGCGGCGGCCCTGCAACAACAGGATCGTAGCGAAGCCCTCTACCTCGCCCATGCCCTGCGCGGCACCGCGGCCAACATCGGCGGTATGGCCGTGCACGATGCGGCCTATCAACTGGAAATTCTATTGGACGACGGTGATGACATTTTTCAAGCCTCCACCACCGACCTCCAGGAAGCGCTGGACGAATTTGTCTCGTCGCTGCGGCGCCTCATTGTCGAGACTGCCCGCGCCCAACGCCCCACTCCCTAGAGTCTTCAGCTCAACGACCCGGCAGGCCGCCCGGAAACAGCCGGCCAAAGAGCCCTCGCTTATGGGCCATGGCCAACAGATCTTCCTGGAAATCCGGATGGGCAATGGCGATCAAGGACTCTGCCCGTTGCCGCACGTTGCGCCCCAACATATGGGCCACGCCAAACTCGGTCACTACCGTATGCACATCGGCCCGAGTCAGAACCACACCGGCGCCCGGATCCAGATTGGGCACGATGCGGGAGGTCTTGCCATCGCTGGTGACCGAAGGCAGGGCGATGATCGGCAACCCGCCCTTGGACAACGCCGCCCCCCGCATGAAATCGGCTTGCCCGCCGAAGCCGCTGTAAATCTTTTCACCAATAGAATCGCTGCACACCTGCCCCGTCAAATCAATCTGGATGGCGCTGTTGACCGCCACCATGTTGTCATTGCGCGCAATATTCACCGGGTGGTTCACGTAGTCGGTGGGATGAAATTCGATCAAGGCATTGTCATGGGCAAAGTCGTAAACTTCCCGGGTCCCCATGATAAACCCGGCCACCACTTTGCCCGGATGAAAGTTTTTCCGCTCACCGGTAACGACTCCACCATCAACCAGGCCGGGCAAGGCCTCGGTGAACATTTCCGTATGCACGCCCAGGTCGCGGTGGCCCGAGAGAAAATCCAGCACCGCATTGGGAATCGATCCGAGGCCCAGTTGCAGGCAGGCCGCATCGGGAATCAGGCCCGCCACATTTTTGCCGATCTGCGTTTCGATGGCGGTTGGCGGGTCGGGGCGGAACTCATCCAACTCCCGGTCGACCTCCACAAAGTGGTCAATTTTCGAGACGTGGATAAAGCTGTCGCCAAGGGTGCGCGGCATGCGGCGGTTCACTTCCGCGACAATCACTTTGGCCGCCAGGGCCGCCGGTTTGGTCACGCCCACTTCAATGCCAAAGCTGCAAAACCCGTGCTCATCGGGCGGGCTGACAATCACCAACGCGGCATCCAAATCGATCACGCCACGCCGAAACAGGCGCGACATTTCGTGCAGATGAATCGGCACATAATCGGCGCGGCCTTCATTGACCGCCTCGCGCGTATTGGAACCGACAAAACAGTCGTTCAGGCGGAAGTGCCCCTTCATTTCCGGAGCAATGTAAGGCGCTGCCCCCAGGGTCAGGTGGTGGATGATTTGCACATCCTCCAACTCTTCGGCGCGATCAGTCAGGGCACCGATCAATTCGTGCGGCGCGGCACATCCGCTGCCAACATAGACGGTCTGGCCCGAAGCCACGCCCTGCACGGCCTCAGCAGCCGTTCCCAGGCGTTCCCGATACACAGTCATCCAGCTCACAGCGCACCTCCGGAATGGAACGGAGCCAACGGCTTCGCCTCGACGCCACGGGCTGCGGCCAGCCCCGGATGCGTGATTTCTCCCCCGTGAACATTGACGCCACGGGCCAAAGTCGAATCGCCGGCCAAGACCTCAGCCAACGGCTGCGTAGCCACTTCGGCAATGTACGGCAGCACGGCATTGGTCAGGGCATAAGTCGCGCTGCGAGCCACCAGGCTGGGCAGGTTCGGCACGCAATAGTGGGTGATGCCGTCCACGACATAGGTGGGGTCCGACAAACGCGTCGGACGACTGGTGGCAAAACAACCGCCCTGGTCCACCGAGATGTCGATGATCAGGCTCTTGTCGCGCAACAGACCCACCATTTCCTTGGTCACCAGGTGGGGTGTGCGAGCGCCAGGAATCAGCACCGCGCCGACCACCACGTCGGCATACCCGAGCACTTTGCGCAGAGTGGCCTCGTTGGCCTTGAAGGTCGTGACCTGGCCCGGGAAGGTCCAATCGATTTCA
>JADGEP010000272.1 GCA_016744275.1 Candidatus Krumholzibacteriia bacterium
CCCTTCACCTTGCGCTGCAAGGCATCGGCCTTCTCCAAAAATACGGACAGCCGCCCCAGGATAACATCCAGGATACCACCCGCTTCACCGGCGGCGATCATGTTCACGTAGAGATCCGAAAAGATCTTGGGGTGTTTTTCCAGGGCCTCAGCCAAGGTCGAACCACCTTCAACATCGGCCGTCACCTGCAGCACCACTTCCTTGAAGTAGGGCTTTTCCAGCTGACGTCCCAGCACATCCAGACACTGCACCAGCGGCAAACCGGCGTTCACCATGGTCGCGAACTGGCGGGTAAAGACAGCGAGATCCTTGACCCCCACGCCTTTTTTCTGCAAGAACGCTATATTCAGGTCCTTGGGCTTCTTTTTGACGGACGTGATGGTGATGCGGCGTTTCCGCAGGTAAGCATTCACTTCCTGTTTGTCGGTTGCCTCATATTCACCCGAAAGGGTTTCGCCCTTGGCGGTTTTCCCTTTCCAAAGAAACGTATTGGTGGCGCTCACGAGTTTCCTCCAGTTTCGAACTTATCTTATCCGTCTAGACGCGTGCGCCGACGGGCTCTCCCAGCATTTGCAACAGCTCACCGACATCAGACGATCGGCCGATTGCTTCTTCTTTCGTGACCCAATTGTTGACCACGGCCTGGTGCAGCGACTGATTCATCGTCTGCATGCCGTGCTTCTGTCCGGCCTGCATCAAACCGTAGATCTGATGGGTTTTATCATCGCGAATCATGGCCTTGATACCCGGCGTGCAAACCATGATTTCCATGGCCAGGCAACGTCCGCCGCCTCGCGCCCGGGGAATGAGCTGCTGCGTCAGCACACCCGACAAGCTGAATGACAGCTGCGAACGCACTTGATTCTGTTGTCCCGGAGGGAAGACATCCACGATCCGGTTGATGGTCTCGAAGGTGCTATTGGTATGCAACGTCGCCATGGCCAGATGGCCAGTTTCGGCGATGGTCAGCGCCGCTTGGATAGTCTCGCGGTCGCGCATCTCACCAATGAGAATCACGTCCGGATCCTGGCGCAGCACATATTTCAGCGCGTCGGGGAAGCTGTGGGTATCGCTATTGACTTCGCGCTGGTTCACAATGCAATTCTTGTGTTGGTGCACAAATTCAATGGGATCTTCGATGGTGATGATATGCCCTTGACGCTCGGTATTGATCGTATCGAGCATCGTCGCGAGGGTCGTGGATTTGCCACTTCCGGTCGGGCCGGTCACCAGGATCAGCCCCTTCATCTTGCTGATCAGCTGGCGCGCCACCGGCGGCAGGCCCAACTGTTCGAAGGTGTGGATCTCGTAGGGAATCTGCCGGATGGCCATGGCCGTCACGCCACGCTGTTGATAAACGTTGGCGCGGAAGCGACTGATGCCCTGCACACCAAAACTGAAATCCAGTTCCTTCTCGTTTTCAAAGCGTTGCTTCTGTTCCTCATTGAGGATGCTGTATGCCAAGCGGCGGGTTTCGTCCCCGGTCATCACCGGGAAACTTGTCGATGCCACCAGGCCATCGACCCGCAACTGGGGCGGCAATCCGGCGGTGATATGAAGATCACTGGCGCCTTTGCCCACCATGTCTTCCAGCAGTTCTCGCATTCCTACCACGTGCTCATCTCCCTCGATTTATGAATCCCGCCAGCGATAACGCCCTAGTCGGCGACGGCCGTCTCGCGCAGCACTTCTTCTATGGTTGTGGCGCCTTTGGCCACCTTGATCAAACCGTCATCGCGCAGGGTCAACATGCCCTGTTTGACTGCCATGTGACGGATTTCCGTAGTCGACGCCCGGTCCAGGATCAGTTCCCGGATTTCCGGCGTGATGGGCATCACTTCGTACAGCCCCTGCCGTCCCGAATAGCCCGAGCCATTGCATTTTTCACAGCCCTTGCCCTTGAAGACCGAAGTGCCAGGCTTCATGCCCAAATCTTCCAGGGCCTCGCTGGACAACTCGACCTCTTCCTTGCAGTTCTTGCAGACCCGCCGCACCAGACGTTGGGCCATGATCAGGACCGTACTGGAAGCGACGAGAAACGGTTCGATGCCCATGTCAATCATGCGATTGATCGTGCTGGGTGCATCGTTGGTATGCAGCGTCGAGAGCACGAGATGGCCAGTCAGCGCGGCCTTGGTGGCGATACCACCGGTTTCCAGGTCTCGAATCTCACCAACCATGACAATGTTCGGATCCTGCCGCAGGAAGGCTTTCAGAGCTGCAGCAAAAGTCAGGCCTACCGAATCGCGCACCTGCACCTGGTTGATGCCATCAATGTTGTACTCAACGGGATCTTCAGCCGTCATGATGTTGCGGCCGCTGTCGTTCAGGGCCGAAAGGCACGAATACAGTGTCGTGGTCTTTCCCGAACCCGTCGGGCCCGTCACCAGCACCATGCCAAAGGGCGAGGCGATGGCGTCGTTGATATCCTCGATGGCCTTCTCTTCCATGCCAAAGTCAGCCAGATCCAGATTCAGGTTGCCCTTGTCGAGAATACGCATCACGACTTTTTCGCCAAAAATGCAGGGCAGAGTCGAAACACGAAGATCGACCTTCTTGGCGCCGATCTTCAGTTTGATGCGGCCATCCTGGGGAATGCGGCGTTCGGCAATGTCCAACTCAGCCATGATTTTCATCCGGCTGATGATGGCGTTCTTGAGCTTGATCGGCGGCTCCATCACTTCGCTCAATACACCGTCAATGCGGTAGCGAACGCGCATGTTGCGTTCGTAGGGCTCAACGTGAATATCACTGGCGCCCACTTTGACCGCTTCGGCCAAAAGGGTATTGACGAGCTTGACAACCGGCGCGTTCTGGCCGTCCTGACCTTGCAGGTCATCGTCGTCATCGTCTTCGACCAGCTCAATATCGTCTTCGATGCCCTCCATGATCGCGGCCAGCGAATCGGTGGTGGCGTAGAACTTATCGATGGCCTTCTTGATGGACATCTCGCCGGCGACGGCTGGTTGCACATCCAGGCCGGTGATGAATTTGATATCGTCGATTGCAAAAATGTTGCTCGGATTGGCCATCGCCACGGTGAGCACTCGTCCGGCCCGATTGATGGGCAGGACTTGAAATTTCGTGGCCACGTCGGCCGGGATCAGGTCGATACAGGCGATATCGACCTCGGCGGTCCCTATATCAATGATGGGCAGGTTGTACACCTTGCTCATGAAAGTCACATAGCCATTTTCGTCAATGGCGCCGCTTTTGATGAGAGCTTGCCCGAGGCTGCCCCCATCCTTCTTCTGGATCTCCTTGGCTTTCGCCAGCGCAGCCTCATCGATGAGCTTCGCTTCCAGAAGTTTTGCCGCCACCTTGTCCTTGGCAGTTGCTGTCGTCCCTGTATTCATGTTGCGATTTCCCCGCTCAGTGTTCCCTCGCTAAGGTTTGGCATCGAACCATGGGTGTATCCCTTCCGAGGGCGACTCAAGAAGGATGCCCGTCGTTGGTCCGGTCCATCATTTCATCCCTTTCATCGGTCGCAAACCGCGAGACTTTACCGGGATTTAGCGCATTTGCAGGGAATCGGAAGGGGCCTGCGGGGAATTTGCATACAGAACGAGGGTATCGAGGCGGGCGGATAGCGCGGGACCAATGCCTTTTACCCGCCGCAGGTCTTCAGCCGTGCAAAAAACGAGGCCGGATTTCCGCGCTTCGTCGATGCGGGCGGCTAATACCGGACCCACTCGAGGCAAAAGCATCAGGCTGTCCGCACTGCAGGAATTGATGGGCAGAGGGGTAGTCAGAACGATCTTCGGTGGTTTTTCGGCAGCGTTGGCGGTGGCGGGCCCATCAACCAGAGCATCGAGCCACAGATGTTCCCGCCAGCGGCCTTCCGGCCCGATGAGCATATTTTGCCGAATCAGGTGGCCACTGATCAGCAGCAGGGCCACCAACAGGATGCCCAAGACCTCGGAGCGGCCCGGGCGGTTGGCTAATAGACCCAGCTCCAGTGCAGGCGCATGTCCATCTCCTGCCCGGTGCTCAACGCTCCGCTCGTCATCTGAGTCCGCTCGCCCGTCAGGTTGCGAAAGGCCAGGCTGAGGTGGGCGCCCACCAGGCGAAAGCCCACCACCAGATCGTGCACCGTCCGGGACGGCAACTGAGCCGAGCGCGTCACATCCCAGGGATCGTCCATTTCTCCCTGCATAGTGCTGAACAGGGCCAACTGCAGGATGCCGTCCTCCAGAAAGAAGTGGTTCTCCCACATCAGGTGGCTGCGCAGATATTTTTCCGGCGGCAGGAAACTCGCCCGGCCGGATTTTTCGTCGATCTGTTGCCACGTGCCCTCCAGCATCATGCGCCCCCACCCCAGAAATCGGCCTTCGCGGCCGAAGGATGCGGTCACACGACTGCTGTTCATTTCCAAATCGTTGCGCCAAATTCCCGTGTCCTCATCGGTGGCCAAGGCCACCCAGGTGATCCCGTCGCGAAGCCAGTTCAGGCTGGAATCCAAGGCAAGATCGAAGCCAAACAGATCAGCCTGCAGCAACAGCCCCAAACGGGCCGTTTCTTCCCGATCCAGGTCGGCATTGGGCAAGAGCAACAGTTCCCGTCCGGCGACATCTCGCTTTAGTGGTGTCAACAGTTCGTCACTGCGGGGCGCGCGGCCAGCATACAAAGCCGTCACCTGCCACCATGGCTCATCACCGCGGGCGCCCAGGCTGGCGCTGACCTCGGGCCCCAGCCCCACCCAGCTGTTCCAATTGGCCCCGGCGCTCGCATTCAACTGAGCTGCTCCCAGAGATAATCCCGAATGCAGGATCGCGCGTCCGCCCTGGCCATTTCCCTTTCCCGTGCCGCCAAAGGCGCCCAGCCAGGGCTCGTCCGAAAGGCTGTCGTCGACCTCCCAGTTGGTCGCTTGCAATTCCAGTCGCGTGATGGCCTCGCCCTTCACCGGCGTGCGGTACAGATCGAGTTTCAAGCCCTCTCGCCCAGTCTCCAGCAGGCGTTTGTTCTCGCCGATCACCGCGCTGACGCTGCGCTCGCCCCACGCCACATCGCGATTGCGCCAATAGAACTGGCTGTCCAAAGTCCAGGCCTCGCCCGCGGAATTCATGGTGGCCGCCAGTCCATCGTCCCAGATTTCCAGATGCTCGGTGCCGTAAGCCGGCAAGCTGTCCTTGGTCAGGCGCCCGTTGGTGTACTCGAAGATGAAGCGGTTGTTGGCGTCCAATTCGCGGAACAATCTGGTGCGGCTTTGGCGCACGCGGCTGTGCCCTGTAAAATCGTCGGGACGTCGGGCCGTAAAATCGGCGTCCGACAAGGAGGTGGTTACCGTCGCGAGCGCTACCAGTGCAAGCGCCACCGTTCCGGTGAGGAGCCAAGCTGTCGCTGCCGGTGTAGTTCTCATCTGGGGTGTAGGTTATCGTCCCGTCAAGGTTAATAGCGACGCTGCCGTGACTTGGGCCGGTGGTGATCCCGCTGACACTGAGACTGTCCCCGTCTGGGTCGCTGTCATTATCCAGTACGGAGATCGCTAAGGCGACGTCTTCGGTCACCTCGATCACGCTATCATCACCCGCTACGGGACCTG
>JADGEP010000273.1 GCA_016744275.1 Candidatus Krumholzibacteriia bacterium
CCCGCTGAGCTGTCAGAAGCCAAGTCGATGATGCACGCGCGTCGGATTGAGAAGCTGCTGATAACCGACGGGGCGGGCAAGCTGACCGGGCTTTTGACCATCAAGGATATTGAACAGGCGGTATTGAATCCCCACGCCTGCAAGGATGTGCTGGGTCGCTTGCGCGTCGCGGCCGCGTCCACTGTTGGCGATGCAGGGTTCGAACGCAGCGAGGCGCTGGTGGCTGCCGGCGCGGTTGTTCGCGAGAGTTTCAAGGTGCCGCCGCGCAGCCTCGTGGCCGGCGTGCCGGCGGTGGTCAAAAGGCCCTGGTTTTGCGGGTCATCTCAGACCGTCCGGTCGGCATGCAGGTCAAGCGGGATGCCCAAAAAGAATTCGAAAGCGCGGCCTGGCCAGCAGTGGGCAGTGAGCTGCCGCCATTGCCACCCACGGGAATCCAGGCCGGCCGGGCCTATGGCGTGCGGCGCGGGTTGGTTGTTTATTGGGGCGCAGACGATCACTTCAGCCTGCGTCTGGACCGGACCGATGGCGTTGAAGCGTCGCTCAACGGAAAGCCGCTGGATGTGCGCAATTTGCGTCCCGGCGGAGAAATGCTGCTGGACAACCACGGGGACTGACCCCCGCCACGACCGGGATACTACATGGGATTGTTTGAACTCGTCGCTCCATTTGAGCCCACTGGTGACCAGCCGGCAGCCATCGCCGAATTGGTTGCTGAAGCGGGCAAGGGCTCGCAATTCCAGACGTTGCTGGGCGTGACCGGGTCGGGCAAGACTTTCACCATGGCCAATGTCATTGCGCAACTGGATCGTCCGGCCCTGGTTTTTAGCCACAACAAAACCCTGGCCGCCCAGTTGTACGGCGAATTGAAGGGATTTTTTCCCAACAATGCCGTCGAGTTTTTCATTTCCTACTACGACTATTACCAGCCCGAAGCTTTCATTCCAGCGACCAATACCTACATCGAAAAAGACACGAGCATCAATGAGGAGATCGAGCGCCTGCGTTTGCGGGCCACCTGCAGCCTGCTGACCCGTCCGGATGTCATTGTGGTGGCCAGTGTGTCGGCGATCTACGGGGTAGGCAATCCCAAGACGTTCAAGGAAAGCCGCATTCCGCTGCGGGTTGGGTTGGAAATTGAACGGGACGACCTGCTGGCCCAGTTGGTACAGATCCGCTATGCCCGCAATGACGTGGAGCCAACATTCGGCACCTTTCGGGCCCGCGGCGACACCGTTGAAGTGCGCCTGGCGTTCGAAGAAAGAGTGCTGCGCGTGGAATTTTTTGGAGATGAAATCGAGTCGTTGGTTTGGGTTGAGCCCCTGACCGGGCGCAGCCTCGGGCCGGCGGACGATACGGTGATTTATCCGGCCACGCAGTTTGTGACGGGCAAGGACGGCGTCGGCCCCGTTGTGGACGAAATTGGACAGGACCTTGAGCGCCGGTTGGGCGAGTTGGATGAGGCAGGAAAACCCCTGGAGGCCCAGCGCCTGGCATCGCGCACCCGCTACGACATGGAGATGATCCAACAGGTTGGCCATTGCGCGGGAGTCGAAAATTATTCGCGTTACTTTGACAAGCGCCAATTGGGGCAACGACCTGCTTGCCTGTTGGACTATTTTCCCAAAGACTACCTCATGTTCATCGATGAGTCGCACGCGACCATCCCTCAGATCGGGGCCATGTATTATGGTGATCGATCCCGTAAAATGAACCTAGTGGAACACGGATTCCGTTTGCCGAGCGCGTTGGACAACCGGCCTCTGCTTTTTGATGAGTTTGAAGAAATGATTCCCCGCACGGTTTTCATTTCGGCGACACCGGCGGATTACGAGCTGGAAAAATGTGCGGGCGTGGTGGTCGAACAGGTCATCCGGCCAACCGGGCTGGTGGACCCGCCCATTGAAGTGTTGCCGGTTCACAATCAGGTCGATGATCTGTTGGAGAAGGTCCGAGTTGTGACCGCACGTGGGGAGCGCACCCTGGTGACGACCTTGACCAAGAAGATGTCTGAAGACCTGACGGACTATCTGGCTCAGGCCGGTGTGCTGGTCACGTACTTGCATTCGGATATCACGGCCCTGGACCGCATTGAGATTTTGCGCAAGTTGCGCCTCGGTGACATCGACGTGCTGGTTGGCGTGAACCTGTTGCGCGAAGGCCTGGACTTGCCGGAGGTCTCTTTGGTGGCGATTCTGGATGCGGATCGCGAAGGGTTCTTGCGTTCGGAACGCAGTTTGATTCAGACCTCTGGCCGCGCAGCCAGAAACATCAACGGCAAAGTGGTGATGTATGCTGACCGCATCACGAGGTCGATGGACAAGGCCATTTCGGAAACAAATCGGCGCCGGAAGCGGCAGCTGGCCTGGAATGAGGAGCATGGATTGGTGCCCCGTTCAGTGGTCAAGAGCCGGGAAGAAATCTTGATTCAGACCCAGGCAGCGGGCGAACGCGCACCCGACACACCGGCGGTCGACGAACGGCCCTGGGAAGCGGTCATCGACCACGACATGTCGCCGCGGGAAATGGTCACCATGCTGCAGAATGAAATGCAAATTGCGGCCAAGGCCCTCGATTTTGAAAAGGCGGCGGCGTTGCGGGACCGTATCGACGACCTGAAAGCCCAATGGGGCGTCGGCAGCGAAAGCAAGGAGTGAGCATGAACCCCGTAGTGGAAAGCACTTTCCCGGATGGGCTTTGGCTGAGTGATCTGTTGCGCCAGAGTCTGGCCGAAGATGTGGGTACAGGTGACGCCACCACAGAGGTGACCACTGATGCGGAATCATTGGGAACCGGATCACTGGCTGTCCGTGAGGCCGGCCATGTCGCGGGCTTGCCGCTGGTTGACCTGCTCTTTGCCGAACTGGACCCGAGAGTGAAAGTCACGCGGTTGGTGCCCGATGGAACGGCCGTCACCGCGGGGCAGGTGGTGGCGCAGATCAGTGGGCCGACCGCTTCGATCCTCACGGGTGAGCGCACGGCGTTGAACTTTCTGCAACACTTGGGGGGCATCGCGACACTGACTTCCCGTTACGTCTCGGCGGTGGCCGGCACGAACTGTCGTGTATTGGATACGCGCAAAACCCTGCCGGGATATCGTGCCCTGGCCAAATACGCGGTGCGGTGTGGGGGTGGGCACAATCATCGCATGGGACTCTATGATCGGGTCATGCTCAAGGACAACCATTGGGCCGCTGCCGGTGGCGCGATTGCAGAATTGGTGGAACGATCCCGAAAGATGTTTCCGGAGCTGGCTATTGAAGTTGAAGTCGATTCGCTTGAACAGTTGGTATCTGTTTTGCCATTGGAAGTCGAGTGGGTTCTATTGGACAATTTCAACTACGATGACACCGCAACGGCGGTGCGGATGCGCGGCGAGGCCGAGTCCAAAACACTCCTGGAATCTTCTGGCAACGTGACTCTGGAGACCATCGGACACTACGCCCGCACGGGTGTGGACGCTGCCTCGGTGGGCCGCCTGACGCACTCCGCGCCGGCCTTGGATCTGGGCCTGGACATGGACCAGTCGTGAAGAGTTTGCCGGGCAGATCAGGTGTGCATCGGGATTGGTTTGGGCTGTCGGACTTTCGTCCGGGCCCCAAATTCCTACGCGACGGGGCCGCCGTTTACCTGTTGGAATCTGTTGGCAGCACCAATGATTTCCTGATGGGGCGTGGGGGTGCGGCTGAAGGCCGGCTGTGCACCTGGGATGGTTGGGGGTGGAGCGGTGAAGCGACGGGACAGTTGGCGCCGGTCGCGCAACCGGGCCCAGGCACGGTGGTGGTGGCTCATCCACAAACTGCCGGGCATGGCCGGCAAGGACGCCGTTGGCAGGATTGCGGCGGCTTGCACCTTTCGGTGGTGGTGCCTTCGCATCGCGCCGAATTGGACAAAGGCCTATCGGTTTGGCTGGGCCTGATCACGGTACTGGTATTGCGGGAAGATTTCCAGTTGGACGCCCGCCTGAAATGGCCCAATGACCTGATGGTGCGCGGCAAAAAAATCGGCGGTATCCTGCTGCAACGAGGTGGGCCGCCGGAACAACGATTGGTCGTGGCCGGACTGGGCCTGAATCTGGCCACCGAAGCCGATGGCTTTCCTGCCGAATTGCAGGGCGTGGCGACCAGTTGTGCCATCGAAACCGGACTGGATATCCGTCCCGGCGATATTGGTGGCCGGGTGATAGCGCGGGTAGAGGCCGAGTTGGATCGGTTTCAGGGTGCTGGTTGGGCGGCCTACCGCACGGCCCTGGATCATTTGGATTGCCTCCTGGGCCGGGAAATCAGGCTGTCATTTGGCGGTCAGGTTCACGAAGGTCGAGCCGTGGGTATCAGCGATCGTGGCGGATTGATCCTCGAAGCCAAAACCGGCGGCCAACAACAAACTTTCTTTGCCGGGGATGTGCACCTTTTGCCTTCGGCGCCGCTTGATTTGACGGGAGATGGTCATGAATAGCGCCTTGCCCATCACGGCCCTGATCATCGATGCGGGTAATACCAAAGTCCGGATCGTCGGCTGGCAGGGTGGCGATCAGGACTTGCGTTTGCATCGGCCCGACGCCAAGGCTCAGTGGCCGGTGGCATCCCCGCTGGTGGATCTTGCCGTCTTGCCCACCCCTGATAAAAATGGCGCCCGGTCATTTGTCGATGCCCTGGCAAGAACAGGGGTGCCCTTTGGCGATTTGCCGGTGGTGCTGACCTCGGTAGTGCCCGCAGTGGCCGACCTGGTGCGATCCCTTTGGCCCCACGTCTCGGTGATTGACCATAGTGGCGATTTGCCCTTCCGGGTGCTGTCTGCCCGACCTCAGGACATCGGTCCAGACCGCCTTTGCAATGTGGCTGCGGCTACGGCCTGTGGACTGAGCAGTGCCCTCATTGTTGATGCCGGCACTGCCACGACCTTTGATGTGCTCGCCGACGGAGAGTTTCAGGGTGGCCTGATCGCCCCGGGGATGGCCTTGGCGGCCCAATGCCTGGGTGAATTTGCGGCCCGTTTGGAGTCCATTCCCTTCGCCAAATGCCCGTTGGAACCTGGATTGGATACGGCCGCGGCGATGCAAGCTGGAGCCTTCCATGCTGGTGTTGGAGGAGTGCAGGCGGTGATTCAAGGCTTGCAGGAACTCATGGGGCCATTGCCGGTGGTGTTCACCGGCGGTTTGGGAGGTCTCCTGGCCTGGCCCGAGGCGTATTTTGACCCCTATTGGACCTTGCGGGGGGCCGTTGTCATTTCAGGTGCCATAGCACCTCCAGTAGCATAATTGGCATTCTCATTCATCTGGAGCCGAATTGCTAAGGTTGTGCCTCGAAGATTGTGTTTTGTGAAAGATCCGTAGAATACGGGTTGTATGGAAGTTAAGACAAATCCGGAGAAAAGACGGGATGTGAACAGCACTTTTTTCTGAGTGCGCCGTATTGGATTGGGTCCCACTGGCCATGTCAGGCTGTCGCTCCTGGCTCACACGCTGCCCGTATTTGGAGCGTCGTGGATACACC
>JADGEP010000274.1 GCA_016744275.1 Candidatus Krumholzibacteriia bacterium
GTTTGGGCCTGGGCGCTGGCCAAGGCAGCCGCAAAAAACTCGGCCTTGTAGACCGGCATCACGATGCTCACCAGGGGGTTGGCCTCGGCTTGACGATCGGGTTTGGTCAGCACCGCACACCCCGCCACGTAGTCGATCCAATTGAGGAATCCGGTCCGCCAGGCAGTCTGGTTCAGTCTTTCCCGGTCGATTTCACCAGGCATCGCCCCAACCGGCACACTCAGCTTTGCGCCCGGTGCCAACAGGTGGCGGCAGTGCCGCATCAACCGGTGGCAATCCGCTTCGCTCAAGCCGCCAATATCCGCGCCTTCCAACTCAATGGAGTTGAGGGATCCACCGGTAAAGGGCATCGCCGCACTGGTCTCCAGGACCGCGGGTTGGCCTTTGATCTGGCCCACCACCAGGCGGCCACATCCCGGCCGACCCGTGCATTGCAAGTACAAGGACTGCTCCATCATGTCTGTTGTTCTTTCTCACGCATCCGCAGATGGTGGCTGATTTCAGGGCCGTTGCCGACCATTTCGCGCAGCAGGTCTCCCATGCGCGCGATATCGGCCAGGCTGACAGCAGTACCGGTAGGCAAGACCATCACCCGTGTGCACAGGGCTTCCGTTTGAGGCAATTGGTAGCCACCCGTTGGCGGCGACGAGCGATAAGGCTCCATGTGGTGGCAGCCCGGATAGAAATAGCGGCGCGCCAAAACGTTTTCCGCATGCAGAGCCGTCACCAAATCATCGCGGCTGAGACCAGCGCGATGGCATTCGACTTCGACGACGATGTATTGGTGATTGGTGGAAACATCTGGCCCCCCGGTTTTCATTTCCAGGCCGGGAATGCTTGCGACTTCCCGCTGCCAGGCCCTGAAGTTGCGGTGGGCGACCGCCAGAAATTCGTCCATGCTTTCCAGAGAGGTCAGGCCCATGGCCGCCGACATTTCGTTCATCTTGCCGTTCACGCCCAGGGCCACCACCTGATCCTTGCCCACGAACCCGAAGTTCTGCATCAGGCGCACCCGTTCGGCCAACGCGTCGTCGTTGGTGACAACGGCGCCGCCTTCGGCGGTATTGAGAAATTTCGTGGCGTGGAAACTGAAAATTTCCAGGTCGCCTGAACCGCCGATTGGTTGTCCGCCAAGATGACTGCCAAAAGCGTGGGCGGCGTCAAACATGAGACGCAATCCATGGCGCATCGCGACAGCTTCCAACTGTTTCACGGCTGCCGGACGTCCCCAAAGATGCACCGCGAGGATGCCGGTGGTGCGCGGCGTGATCAACGCCTCGACTCGGGCCGGATCCAGGTTGTGTGTCACCGGATCGATGTCGCAGAATACGGGTTCCAGGCCTTGCCATTTCAAGGCGTGGGCGGTGGCGACAAAAGTGAAAGAGGGCACAATCACTTCGCCTGTCAGATTCAGGGCGCGGGCCCCAATCTCCAGGGCAACAGTGCCGTTGCACATCGCCACGCAATGCTTCACGCCCGCGATGGCGGCCACTCGGTCTTCGAATTCCCGCACCATGGGGCCACGGTTGCTCAGGCGCCGGTTGTCGAGAATTGTTTCGATGCGTTGCATCAAGGCGGCACGATTGCCAATGTTGGGCGCCCCCACGTGTTTGGGTTCGGCAAATGCGGGCGCTCCCCCAAAGACGGCCAACTCGGGCAGGGTCTCAATCAGCAGGGACATGATTCGCCTCCGGTGTGGGCTCGGATTCCGCCACCTGCGGGCGCCGATAGGCCGGGAAGAATGAATGGGAAGTATTGCCACTCAGGGATGCATAGCGCTGCGGGTCGAGCGCGGCGCCGCACAGCCAGGCGTCGCGAGTGTGGGTCGACCAGCCTTGCTTGAAGCGGCTCAAACCGTCGGCGGCATCGGCCTCCAGGCCGGCGCCAGCACCCAGGTTCGCCACCTGTATTCCGCGTGATTTCAGTTGCGCCAGGGCGTAGGCCATCAGGCCATAGGAGACGCCCCCGTGCCGGTATCCCGCCGGGCTGTAGCCGGACAAATGGTGCCAGGCCTTGGTGCGGTCGTAGAACCAAAGTTGCATGCCCAGGATATCGCCCTCGGTATTGCGAGCCTCCACCAAAAACACACCGGGCAGGGACAGTTGTTGGGCAAAGGCATCGCGAGAAAATCGCGCCTCGCCAGTGATGTGATGCCGGTCCACCAGATGTGCATACAGCTCGCACCACTGGTCCAGGCGATCGGCCGGATGAGCGCAGGTGTGGAAGACAGCATGACGAGCACAACGCCGCGCATTGCGCCGGTGATGGGACGTGCCCATTTCGTCGGATTGTTGACTCAAATCCACTAGGTAGTGGGCCTTATAGGGCCGGGCAACGGCGGTGAAAGCCTCCACCAGGATCTCCGGGTCAAAACCGCCCAAGGGGTCCGTCACCAAGGTCAACGATACCGCCCCTGATTTCTGTAGGAATGGGAGGTCCTGGGCCAAAGCGGCGGCGTTGCGGCAGGCAAAAAGAGGATAGCAGCCGATGGCGTCGACAAACTCCGTGCCCGGAATCGGGCGCAACAGCACATGCCCTTGACTGTAGGGCAACCGTACAGGTGACCCGAATTCAGCCAGTGAGTGGGCGTATTCTGTGAGTTGGTAGCTCAAATCCTGCTCAATTTCTGCCAAAGACCAGGGGCACACAGCCCCTCAATACACTTAACCAGCTCAGCGGCAGCAGCTTAAGTAACGCCCCACATAGGGACGGCCACAACGCAGCAGCATTTCTGGCGGTTTCCATACTGGTCTCTAGGCAAAATTCAGGCCTTGGCGGGATTCAGCGGGCGGGATCTCCCCTGAGGGGAGTCAAAGTTTTCCTACGGGCAGGGCGCGGTGTGGGGCGCGGCTCAGGACGAGCCGCTGGGCTTGCGCCGCTTGCCCTTGTCCGGCGTGCTTTTGGCCGGCTTGGTCTTTTTCGGTTTCGCGGCCTTGGTGGCCTTCGCCTTTTGGGCCTTGGTCAGCTTGGGCTTGGCTTTCTTCGGCTTCTTCGGCTTGGGAGCATCGGTGACCGGTTTTTCGACCTTCGGCTCACTGGGCGCAGGCTTCTGAGCCGGCGGGCTCACGCGGCCCTCATCCGGATTGTGGCCGTAGTGGTTTTCGCTGCGGGTGCGCGAGAGGTTCAACCGTTTCTGGTTGATCTGCACCCCTTTGAGATGGTCGATCATGCCTCGGGGCAAATCATCCGGCAACTCGATGGTCGAATATTTGGGATGGATGCGGATCTGGCCGATGAAGCGGCTGCGCAATCCGGTTTCATTGGCCACTGCCCCGACAATGTTGCGCACTTCGACGCCGTCCAGGGAACCCACAGCCAAACGATACAGGGCCATGTTGCGCATGGGGCGGCCACCGACTGGCCCCCGGTCCCGCTCGCCACCACGACCGCGGTCACGATCCCGGCTGCGCGGGTTGGAACGCGGATCATCCCAACGGGAATTCTCCAGGGCCCGGCTGTTTTCAGCCTGCAGCGGCCGTTCTTTCTGGGCGTGGCAAATCAATCCCGCAGCCAATTGCAGGATGTCCACGTTCATCTCTTCCATCAACTCGTAGCTCAGCGTCTGGAAAAATTCCATGGACTGCTTGGACATGGTTTCCTTGAGGGCCTCGCGGAATTTTTCCACCCGCTTGGCCGTCACCGTATCGTGGCTGGGCATCTCCATGGGCTTCAAGGGTTGCCGCGTTGCCCGCTCGATGCTCGTCAGCAGGCGCCGCTCGCGCGGGTTGGCAAACAGGATGGCCTTGCCGTAACGGCCCACCCGTCCCGTGCGGCCAATGCGATGGATGTAGGCCTCGGGGTCGCCGGGAATGTCGTAGTTGATCACCAACGAAATGCGCTCCACATCCAGGCCGCGGGCCGCCACGTCGGTGGCCACGAGGATGTCGATGTTGCCGCTCTTGAGCCTCTTGATGGTGCGTTCGCGGGCCGTCTGGTCCATGTCGCCGTTGAGCGCCGCCACGTCAAAACCACGGGCGGCCAATTTCCCCGCCAGCTCGGTGGTGCCCAAGCGGGTGCGCGAGAAAATGATGATCCCGTCGTAGGATTCCGTTTCCAGGATCCTGGCCAGGGCTTCGAACTTTGCCGCGTTCGGTACCACCAGAAAAACCTGTTCGATGTTGTCGGCGGTGGAGGTCTTCGCCTCGATGCGCACCTCGATCGGGTCCTTCATGTACCGTTTGGAAATGCGTTTGATCTGCGTGGGCATCGTCGCCGAAAACAGCGCCATCTGCCGGCCCTCGGGCGCGTGGCCAATGATGGCCTCGACTTCATCGACAAATCCCATGCGCAGCATTTCGTCGGCTTCGTCCAGCACCACCGTCTTGATATGACTCAGATCCAAAGTGCCGCGATTCAGGTGATCCTGGATGCGACCAGGCGTGCCCACAATCACATGCGGGCCGCGGTGCAGTTGGCTGAATTGGAAAGAATACCGCTGGCCACCATAGATGGGCAGCACGTGGAAATCTTTCAGGTGACGGGAGTAGGCCTGGAAGGCCTCGGCGACTTGAATTGCCAGCTCACGGGTTGGTGTCAGCACCAAGACCTGAGGCGCCCGGTGGGACAAGTCGATATTCGACAACAAGGGCAACGCGAAGGCGCCCGTTTTGCCGGTTCCGGTCTGGGCTAGGCCCAGGACATCATTGCCCGCCAGCAAGGGGGGGATGCAGGCCGCTTGGATCGGCAGAGCGGATTCGTAACCCAACTCGGCGACGGCTTTAACAAGGGGTGCGGAAAGATCCAGCTCGCTGAACCCCTGGGCAGGTTGGGACATCAAATTCTCCGGGATGAAACAGATAGAGTGCACAGTGCGGGAAACTGGTTTAAAAGAAACACATGGCGGCGAAAAAGCCACCTGCAAGCCTCATTTGGAGCCCGATGCGAAACGGCAATGGCGCCAGAATCCGCTTATTACCGCGCCAAAGGTGATCAATGCCCGCCAAACCCGACCACCTTGCCTCCCCCAAGCGCCTGTGGGGGATTGACATATCGTAGTCACTGGACTAGGGTTTGCGAATCGCCGCGGTAGTGATATTGTGTTTTCAAATCCAGGCTTTCCACCAATGCCCGGATTTCGTTCAGATTCATTCAACGACTTCGGCCCAGCATTGGCAAATCGCCCCGCGCCACCGTGCCCGAGGGTTTTGACATCCTCCCGACAATCGGGGGATATGGCTCGGCATTGGCCGCGCCGAATAGAAGCGCAATGGCTTGGCCGGAAATAGCCGGCGATCCTGCGGGCTTAGTTATGCCGGAGAGCCGGCACCTGGAGTGAAGAACGTGAAGAAATTGTACGTGGGCAACCTGCCCTTCACCGCCACCGAAGACGAAATCACTGAACTGTTCGGCCAGCACGGTACCGTGCACTCGGTCGCGCTCATCAACGACCGCGAAACCGGACGCCCCCGCGGCTTCGGCTTCATCGAAATTGATGACGACGCATTGGAGGGCATGATCTCCGCTCTCGATGGCAAGGAGATGGGC
>JADGEP010000275.1 GCA_016744275.1 Candidatus Krumholzibacteriia bacterium
GTCCATCACCGACTGCGACGATTCGTTTGCCTCGATGATGTTGCGGGATGCCGGTGACATGAAGGGTTGTGAGAGCCGCGCCCAGGCCGCCCGGCAGTTGATGGAGGACCGCTTCAGCTGGGATGCGATCACCGACCAACTCGCCGCCATCTATGAAGGTTCCACCGGGTAAAAGGTCGTCAGTAGGACTTTGGCCCGCCGCGTTCCTGCAGCAAGCGCAGGGTTTCGGCGTCAACGGAATTCTGTCCAGCAGCCACTTCGGCCAGCAGGGTGACCTGGGCCAAGCGCTCCACCGTTTCCAGCAGAGCAAAAGCCGCACGCAGATCTGTGCCCATAGTGACCACGCCATGGTTGCCCAAGAGGATGGCGTCGTGATCAGCCAGGAAAGGCTTGATCGACAAGGCCAGTTCGGCCGTTCCCGGAATTGTCCGCGCCGCCAACGGCACCCGGGGCAAAAGCGCCGCGGTCTCAGTCAGCAGTGAGCCGTCGAGATCTCGCCCCGCTGCCGCAAATGCGGTCGCCCAAGGAGCATGGGCATGGCAGATTCCCTGAACATCCGGCCGATTCACGTATATTTCCCGATGCATCGGCCATTCGCTGGTGGGTTTGCCCTGGGCCGAGCGGCCCGCGGTGTCGACCTCGACCAGATCCTGAACCCGCAGCCCCCCTTTGCTCACGCCCGAAGGTGAGACCAAAAAACAGTGGCCGCTGATACGAACCGACAGGTTCCCTTCAGCGGCCACGACAAAGCCACGACTTTGCATTTCCTGACCGATGGCCACCATTTCCCTGCGCATGAGTACAAGGTTGGCCATGGTCAGCGTCCGCCCTACGGGCGGTAGATGTAGACGTGGGACATCACGCCTTCAAAGAATTCCAACTGACGCCTCTGATCAGCGGCCAGAGCGCGCAACTGGACTTCGTCCAGGCCCGCGTTTTCTGGATTGTCCACCGCTGCCTGGTAGGCTTCCAATTCCAACCGGTTGAGCATTTCGGTGGGGAATCCCAGCGAGCTGCTCATCAAGATGCGGCCATCAGGCAATACCGTCGGGTCCACATCATCAGATCGGGTGAAATAGTAGATGGTCGGATCCAGGCTTCCGTCAGAGGGAATGCGCCAGATATTCCGATCATGCAAGGTGATTGCCGGAGCCCGACGAGTCGATACGAAGAAAATCGAACCGCCATCGTTGGAGTATACTGGCGCCCGATTCAGGATACCCGAGATCGGGTCGCCCGCCGTGCGTGAGGTGAAAGTCAAACGGTTCAGGCCCCGGTCCAGGGCCATCGTGCCGGCATCCAGCCCGGTGGTATCAAAATCGACCGTGAAGAGTTCCGTGCCCGCGCCAGTACCGGAACCGGCCACATCAAATCCACCAGAGAAAACGATTTTGCTGCCATCGGGAGACCAGCGAGGAGTCTCGATACGTGAGTACTCGCCAGTGACCGGAAAGGCAACCGCGTCGTATCCATCATCGTCGCCGGCGGTATTCATGTCCAACACCCACAAAGAGGTGCCGGTGCAGGTTTCAAAGGAGTCCGGTTCGGTGCAACTGGAGCGCGTAAAAGCCAACCACTGCCTGTCATTGGACAGCACACTCTCAAGGTGCTGGGTCTGCCTCGGTTGCGGGGTCGCATCGGCCGGTTCCATGAATAGAAATTCAATAGGGGCCAAAGTCGGGTCAGAGATGTCAGCCCGGCACATGCGGTACTGGTTGTTCAGTCCGATGTTGCGCATGCTGAAGATCAGATGCGTATCATCTTCCCAGATCGGCGTCGTTTTATCGTCGTCCAGCGACACCACTTGCGGCGAGCTTTCACCGAAACGGATACTGCGCTCGCGCAACCGAACCAATTCGCCACCTTGACTTGCCAGATCCAGAGTCGGCTCAATACCGACCTGGTTCGGAAACAGAATCATTTGGCGATTGTTGACAAAATCCGCATCGCCGGTGAAGCGGGGATTTGAAGGGATGGCCCACCAGTCGGCGGTGAACAGGATCCGGGTTCCGTCCGGGGACAGAGACGGATTCAGGTAATGGTAGCCGTCACTCGAAGTGTCGGTCGTCACCATAACCAGATCACCGCAGGAATGGTTGCCACATACGACCAAGGTTTCCGACGGGTCTTTTTTGCTGCTGCAACCAACGACGGCCAAGATCGTCAAGAGTACGATATAAGGCAGGAGCAGGAAGCGATTGCGCGTCCACTTCATGTTCGGATGGACCTCCAGCGGGGGTTGGAAAGGGGATGTCAGCTGATGGGTCCCGGCATTACCGGGCTCCGGATCGCGACAAACCGTGATATGGAAAAATAAGGCAACATGCCCCCGCAAATCAACCGGCAGTTGCGGATCAAGGGCCAAGATTGAAGGCTGTCGTTACCCGCAACCACGACCAAACCGCGTATTTCCCTATGCTGGCGGCCTCGAACCGCCCCTGCCGCAGGCTCGTGCGGGCCGCTTCAGTCAACAATTCAGCGGGGCTTTCGACCACTACAAACTGCTGCACCTCCCCCGCGGGGCTGAGCAACAGGTCCAAGACCACGTCGCCACTAATTCCCTTGTTCACGGCAGTTTGAGGAAATTCCGGCCCCGGGCCACCCACATATTTGGGCGGATGCCGGTAAAGGTCCTGGTACATCTTCAGCGCACCAAAGCTGCGCCCTCCAGTGCATTTGTCCCTTCCCCGCGCCGTCAGGCGGTCGGCTTCCACAAAATCGCCGGCGGTGCGCTCCACATCGGCCAACAAATAATCCACCGCAGCGTCCCCGGGGCGCCTTGCCAGCGCCTCGGTCAGCAGATCCCTGGCCCGTCCCAACAAGCGGGGCTTGTTCAAATCGTAACTGCCCAGGTCCGCTGCTGGCCCCTCGACCGGCAACAGATCGGGATTGCCCTGCCCCGCCAACAAGTACATTTGCCCGAGAGTCAACAATATCAAGGAATGGCGATGGCCCTCTTCCAGCCCAATTTCCAATTCCATCATGCCATCGGAGCCGGAGCCGTCTCGAAAATACTCCGAACAGGTCGCCAGATACCGCTCGACGGTCCGAGGCACATCCACATCGTCCTGACAACGGGCAAGCCGATGCTCCCGAAAGACTCCGTCGGGCACCGGCGTCTCCCGCATGGACTCGGTATCAACGAACCGCGGTGCCACCGCCGGCGGCGGCGCTGTGGCGCACGATGCGATTCCCCAGAGAGAACCAATCAGGATCACGTTTCGCACCGAGAGGTGAGGCCAAAATTGCTGAGTCATCATTTCTCCCGTTTTACGGTTGGTCTTTTGTGGCGGTAGATTCGAGGGACGGGTCCAGCTCCAGCACCCGCGCCCACTCTTCCCGCGCCTCGGTGTCGCGCCCCATCCGGGTCAATAACACAACCCGGTTGTTGCGGTAAACCACATTGTCGGGTGCCAGGGCGATGGCTTGATCCACAGACCGCAAACCGTCAGTAAAATTTTCGGCAGCCAACAAATTGAGGGCCACCTGTCCCCAGAATTTCGCCTCGGCCGCCACCGGCACCGGGCCTGAATCCGCCCGCAATGCCTTGACTGCTCCCAGGGAATGGGCCGCCAACCCCAATCGTCCTTCACCCTCTACCAGCAACCGCCATTCCGTGGTTGACCTTCCCGATGCCGGCAAGGCGGCGATGAATGCCACCAGCTGGGAATCCTGGTTCGCCTGGGCCATGGCCGCGACCAGAATCCTCCGGGTTTCCGTGGTCGGTGCCCGCAGGTGCAGGCGGCGCAATGCAGGCACGGCACGGTAGAAGTCTTTCTGCATGAGGTAAAGGGAAGCCAGGGGCTGGTCGATTTCGGGACAGCCGCCACACAATTCGCGGGCCAGATGCAACTCTTTGGCTGCCCCTTTGGTATCGCGAAACGAAAGCAGCACCTGCCCGTGTTCCTGGCGCAGAGCCGCGTTGCCCGGATCCAATTCGACAGCGGTGGCGTATTCGCTGAGAGCCCGCCCCCGGCGATTGAGTTGCAGCAGCACCGCGCCCAGATTGCGGTGGTGGGAAGCTTCCCGAGGCTGCTGCCGGATCACGCTTTCCAAATGAGGCAGGGCCGCCTCCGGTTCATCAGCCAGCATCAGGGCCACGCCCAAACGCCCCTCCAACTGCCAGCCGTAGATGGGGTTGTCCCCCATCTGCTGCCACAACTGTGCGGCGGTGCGGGCGGCTGCTTGCGGGTCCGGGATCTGCAAAAGGCTGTCGATGGTGGCCATTCCCTCACGGGCACGGTCATCTGCATCGGACCGCAAACTGGCGCCGCCCGGCACGGAGAGCCCGAGGCAGACAGAGATCACCAGCACGGCCACAAATCCATATTTCGGCGGGCTTTGCAGCCTTTTGGCTTGTCCTGGCCTGTTCACGAAGCCCTCCCGTGGCGTTGACGATTGGCCAATGGTGTGATAAAATACTGAATCGCTATGTAAACTCGCAATTTTGTGAACCCGCAAGATCGGCACCTCTGCCCGGTTTATACGTCACAGCATGCGAAATTGTCCCACACCACCAGAAATACAACCGGAGCCCGACTTTGCTGTCCGCCCTGCCATCCCGCTTTCCCGCCCGCCGCCAGTCGATCCTGGTGGTTTGGGGCGTATTGCTGCTGATGGCCTTGGCTTCTCAGGCCGACGCCTTGGTCCGCTTCGACTTTGAGCAAAAATATTTCCAGCATCCGGGGCGGCAGGTGTGGGACTTCAGTATCATCCGGCCCGATTCGATCTACCACATCTTTTATCACACCATCAACGAACAGACTCCCAACGCCACCCATGGTGATACAATTTGGCACGCCACCAGTGCTGACTTGAAGCATTGGGCCGATCCCGTCGCCATCATCACCGTGGGCCAGGGTCCGTGGGATGATGGCGCGATCTGGGCGCCGGATGTTTTTCGGGATGAAGCCCACGATCGTTGGAGCATCGCCTACACCAGCTGTGACGAAAATTTTAATCAATCCATTAGCCTGGCATTCTCCACCAATTTGATGCAATGGTCCAAATCCGCCTTGAACCCTGTGGTCGAGGCCGATACCAACCTGTACGTCTGGGACAAGGACGCCATGTGGAGCGACTTCAGGGATCCCTTTGTCTACCGGCAGGATGATACCTGGCACATGCTGGTAACAGCCAAACAGGATTTGGGTGGCAATACAGGTGTTCTCTATCACGGCACTTCGAGCGACCTGCTGTCCTGGACTGATGTGGGGCCGCTGTTTATCAACGATGGAGCCAAACCGTGGCTGGTTCTGGAGAGCCCTCAGTACAAGGTGATCGGATCGACCCACCACCTCCTGTTTGGGGAATTCGACACCATTGGCACAACCATTTTATCGGCCGCAGATCCCGGTGACCTGACTATGGCCAACCGGGTGCTGCTGGACTACGGCTATGCTCCGGAGCTGGATGAATTTGACCCCGGCGTCCCTATTTTTTCGCGGTTGGCGACCTACTATTTGCCCGACGGTGTGCAC
>JADGEP010000276.1:0-2004 GCA_016744275.1 Candidatus Krumholzibacteriia bacterium
TCACTGAGGGTCAGGGAGTCGGTCCTCATGTAGGTGATGAGACCCTCACGGAAATCGCCCACTCCTTCATAGAGTCGCTGAGCAATGCGCATCACCCGTTGCGGCGTCATTTTCAGGCGGCCGTTGGCGGCCTGTTGCAGCGTTGAGGTCGTGAATGGCGGCGAAGGCCGTTGAGTGGATTCCTTATGAGTCACCACACCGACCATCCAGGGCACGTTGCTCTGGGAGGCCGCGGCGTATTGCGCCGAAGAATCTTCTCCCAAATGCACACGCTTGGTCGGATTCTTCAACTTCCCTGTGTCCGGGTCAAAATCCTTGCTGCCGGCAATCTTGACGCCATCGACTTCAGTCAGGCGCGCCGTGAATTCCAGGTCGTCGCTCTTCAGGCCAGCTTCAATGTCGCAATACTTGGCCACATGAAACGCCTGGCGCTCTTCTTCTTTTTCAACCACCAAGCGCACCGCCACGCTCTGTACGCGTCCGGCCGAGAGCTTGGTCCGCACCTTTTTCCAAAGTACTGGCGACAGGCTGTAGCCGTAGAGACGGTCCAAAATGCGGCGGCCTTCCTGGGCCCGCACCAACTGCATGTCCACTTCGCGTGGCGAATTCAGCGCCTCGTTGATGGCGTCTTTGGTGATCTCGTGAAACGAAATGCGCTTAACGGGAACTTTAGGTTGCAGCACTTCCAGCAGGTGCCAACTGATCGCCTCGCCCTCGCGATCCTCATCAGTGGCAAGCAGGATCTCATCCGCCGATTTCATCAGTTTCTTGAGCTCGGCGACCTGCTTTTTGCTGTCCGAGGACACCACATATATGGGCGCGTACTCATCGTCCATATTGACCCCAAAACGCGACCAGGGCTCTTTTTTGTATTTGGCCGGAATTTCCTTGGCCGAGCCGGGCAGATCACGAATGTGACCATAACTGGAGGTCACGGTGTAGGAGTCGTCCAAAAAGCGCGTGATGGTGCGGGCTTTGGCCGGGGATTCCACGATGATCAGTTTCAAGTCTGATTCCTTCCGGGCAGGGCCGTTGCGGCCAGTGCCGAATCAATGAATGTTTTCGAATCCTTCTGAAGCGCCACCGGTCATGCCAGGTCGGCCCGGCATGAACAGCACCTGTTCAATGATGGGCTCGAGGTCGTAAATGTCCATGGGGCGGTAAGCCACATAGGACGCATAGGCCAAAAGGGCTTCCAGTTGCGCTCTCGAAATCTGCTTGTTGTTGACCAGCCCCACCAGATATCCCATGCCTGCTGGCGTGAGATACCGAGCATCCGCTTCGCTGAAATATCGAAACGCTTTTTCGGATGGGGCATCCGGTGCCGGATCCTTCGGCCAGACAGGTTCATCATGAGGCAGCATATGGTTCTCGATCCATTCGAGCAACCCCTGCACATCATCTTCACTCAAGCCGGCGGCTTCGGCCTTGTCCTGAATCTGCAATGACCGCGACCGGCTCGTTTCCGGATCAGTGGACAATGCCTCCAACAGGATCACCAGCAGATGTTTCATTCTATCGTTCGCTTGATCCATACCTTTTCACTCTCAGCTGTATCGGCCTCGTCAGATGCCCCTGCGGCCTGGGCGCGCCAAAACTAGCATGGCGATTGGTTGGCGGCAAGAAGACCCCACCGGCCCCAACGCCAGCTAAAGCGTCTTTCCGCAACACTTCTTGAACTTGGCGCCGCTGCCGCACGGGCACGGGTCGTTGCGCCCAACCTTCGGTTCTTCCCGCTGTTGCGGCCTCTGAGCCGCCGCGTCGGGGGCATTGGTCGTGGCCGTTGGTGCTCCCGATTGTTCGTAGGCCGACACCTCCTGGTGGCGGGTCTCCATTTTTTCGACCGCGGGCTTTTGCTGCTCCGGCGGCGGGGCCAACTCGGCCCGGAAGAACAAACTGACGGCAGATTTCTCGATGTTGTCCATCAGGGTTTCGAACATCCGGAAACTCTCGCCTTTGTATTCCACCAAGGGATCTCGCTGGCCATAGGAGCGCAAGCCGATG
>JADGEP010000276.1:2014-5471 GCA_016744275.1 Candidatus Krumholzibacteriia bacterium
TCAGGTGGTCACGCCAGTGCTCGTCGAGAATTTGGATCAAGACAAACTTGGCCAACTTTCCAGCAAACTCGGGCCCCAGTCCGGCCTCCTTGGTGCGGAACCTTTCGAGGGCGAACTCCACCATTTTGTCTTCGAGGGCCTCGTAGCCCATATCCAGATGCTCATCTTTCCCCAGGGGAATCGGTGCAAGCACCAACCCCTGATAGAGACGAGCCATGCTCTCCATGTCCCAGAAGTCGGGCGCGTCGCTGCGCTCGGCGTGAGCCGCGATGATGCTGGTGACGGCGCTTTCCACAAATTCGGCAAAACGCTGGCTGAGGTCATCGCCCTCCAGGGCACTGCGGCGCAGGTCATAGACCACTTCGCGCTGCTTGTTGACCACGTCGTCATATTCCAGAAGGTGCTTACGGATCTCATAGTTCTGGGTCTCAACCCTCACCTGGGCCTTCTCGATGGCCTTGGTCACCATGGAATGGGTGATGACCTCGCCTTCTTCAACACCCAGGCGGTCCATCACCTTGATGATCCGGTCGGGACTGAACAGTCGCATCAGATCATCTTCCAACGAGAGGAAGAAGATCGTGGCCCCGGGATCGCCCTGCCGCCCGGAACGGCCACGCAACTGGCGATCGATGCGCCGGCTTTCATGGCGCTCGGTGCCGATGATCTGCAGTCCTGGACTCTGCCCTTCGTAAATCTCGGGCTTCAGGTTGGGATCGTTGGGCCAGGTCTCAGGCAGGCCGAGGATTTCAGGGGTCAGCTTGATATCAGTCCCACGCCCGGCCATGTTCGTCGCGATAGTCACTGCTCCGCGGTGCCCCGCCTCGGCTACAATCTCGGCCTCGGCCTTGTGCTGCTTCGCGTTCAAAACGTTGTGATTGATGCCCGAGAGCTTGAACATGCGGCTGAGCAATTCACTCACTTCGACGGTTGTGGTACCTACCAACACCGGCAGGCCCAGCTCATGCAGGCGGGCCACCTCATCCCGGATCGCCTTGTATTTTTCCTTCTTGGTCTTGTAGATCAAGTCATCCTGATCATCTCGCTGGATGGGCCGGTTGGTGGGAATGACCACCACATCCAGGCTGTAGATGCCGTTGAATTCCGCTTCTTCGGTTTCCGCGGTTCCCGTCATGCCCGAGAGCTTGGCGTACTTGCGGAAGAAGTTCTGCACCGTGACGGTGGCCAGGGTCTGCGTCTCTTTTTGGACTGTGACCCCTTCTTTAGCTTCCAGAGCCTGGTGCAAGCCATCGCTGAAGCGCCGTCCTGGCTGCAGGCGGCCGGTGAACGAATCAACGATGACCACCTTGCCTTCCTGCATCACATACTCAACATCGCTTTCGTACAGCGAGTAGGCACGCAGCAATTGATCAACGTTGCTGATGCGTTCGTTCTTCTGGGCATAGGCCTGTTCGAATTCGGCCAGCTGTTTGGTCTTTTCTTTCTCGTCAATATCTTCGTTCTGCTGGATCTCTCCGGCAGCCACGGCCAAATCCGGCAGTACGAAAAATTCGGTGTCGTCCTTGGCAAAGACCTCACGGCCTTTTTCGGTCATGTCCACGTGGTTGTTCTTCTCTTCCACCACGTACAGCAGGTCGGCGTCAGCCTCCCACATGGCCTTGTCCCGCATGAAGGCCTCTTCGGTCTTCTGCACCGTCTCAAGCACGCCCGGAATCTGGGCCAGCTTGCGGAAACGCGGATTCTTCGGGCCGCCGCGGCTGATGCGCAACAGTTTCAGGGCCGTCTCATTGTCGATGTCAACGTCATCGCCCTTCAAGGCCGGACGCATCACCCGTTCAACATCGCTGAGCCAGTTGTTCACCATCTTCATCTGTTGCCGCACCAGCGTATTGACCAAGGGGTTCAACTCGGTGAATTGATGGGTGGACTTGTCCACCGCTCCACTGATAATCAGCGGGGTGCGGGCCTCATCAATGAGCACCGAATCGACTTCATCAACGATGGCGAAGTGGAAATCGCGGTGCACCAGATGTTCGGCGTGCACGACCATGTTGTCCCGCAAATAATCAAAGCCAAACTCGTTGTTCGTACCGTAGGTCACGTCACAGGCGTAGGCTTCGCGGCGCTCCTCGGGAGTCATCTGCCCCAGGATAAAGCCCACCTCGCAGCCCAGAAAATCCAGAACGCCACCCATCCATTGCGCATCTCGCTGGGCCAGGTAGTCATTCACAGTAACAAGATGGGCACCGTTGCCCGGGATGCTGTTGAGGTACAGCGGGGCGATGGCCACCAGAGTCTTGCCTTCACCGGTGGCCATCTCCGCGATTTTGCCCTGGTGCAAAACAATGCCACCCATGAGCTGCACGTCGTAGGGAATCATGTCCCAGACCATATCCTGGCCCCAAACAACCCATGAGGCTTTGCGTTCGGTCAGGCGGCGGCACCCTTCCCAGACCACGCCATAGGCCTCAACCAGGAGATCATCCAGGCTCTCACCGGCGGCGTGGCGCTCGGCAAACTCGGCGCGTTTGGCCCGCAGTTCGTCATCCGAGAGGGCGGCATACTGCTCCCGGCCCGCCTTGATGGCGTCGACCATCGGCTGCAATTTTGAGACGTCCTTGTTCTTCTTGCCAAAGACGTTTTCAATGAATCCCATCAGGCCCTTGGCCATGGACGAGCTCCTATTCGTTGGTTGTTCCGATGTCCCCACCGGAAGGCGGCGCGCTTTTTTTCGCGCCGATGATTGCATTATAAATCTCGCGGTCAATCAAGACTTTTTCCACATAGGCCCGGGTTTCGGTGTATCCGATCCAGGCCAGATAAATGTCTGTCGCCGCCGCGCCACCCAATTGACGGTCCCAACGGCTGGCCGCTTCTGGCCCCGCATTGTACGCCGCCAGGATGCGATACGGGTCACCGTCGTAGCGCCGTCTGTTTTCAGTGAGCAGGCCATCGCCCCGCTTGACACTCACCGCGGGGATGCGCCAGTTGCCGACGCCAAATACCGCCCCATTCTGCGGATAGTGAAACGGCATGATCTGCATCCAGCCCAAAGCCCCGGCCCGTGATCGGACCGCAGGTTCGAACAGGGACTCATTGCGCGCCACTGCCAGCAGGAGCGCTGGTTCATTGTCGCCCGCCAGGATTGCCTGGCGAATGGGGCCGGCATCAGGCAAGGGGAACAAAAACAGGCGTTTTTCCGCCCGAGTCAAGCCGCGACCCGGCAATTCGAAAGCCAGACCCAAAATACCCCGCATATCGCCAATGGCCAGACAGAATCCCAGCAAAGCGTGGCGGTCCAGTTCGCTGCCGCGCACTTCGGGTAACAATCCAGGCACCAACGACGGCCTGGGCGGGGTTTGCCAGCCGCACCAACGGCCGGCGTCCACGTCCACTGTTTGCCGCAGCAATTCCGGCAGCCACTCTCGATCGCCCAAGCGCAGGGCCACCACGGCCAAGGCCAAATCCCGCAATTCAGGATCCGATTGTCCCTGGA
>JADGEP010000277.1 GCA_016744275.1 Candidatus Krumholzibacteriia bacterium
TTGCCACAAACCGCTGGCGTCGCAGGCATCTGCCAAAAGCGTCTATGCCAAGGCCGCTGACCTCAAACCCAGTCACCAGGCTTGCACCGATTGCCATCGTGACCCGCACCTGGGCCAGACAGTTGCGTTGGTGAGCCCCACCGGCGATACCGGATGTGTGGCTTGCCATCAGGAAAACACCTGGCGCGCGCCGGAGTTTGATCACGGCGCCACCAAATTTGCGCTCTTGTATCGTCACGCGACCGCAGCCTGCACCGATTGCCACAAGCCCACCCGCAGGTCAGGTCAGGTGGAGTTGGCGTTCCAAGGGCTGTCATCCCACTGTGCCGGATGCCACGATGATGTTCACGGCGGCCAATTTGACACGCGCAAAACCGCCGACGGCCAGGCCACCGACTGCGCCGCCTGCCATGTGAGTCTCGATTGGTTTGCCGAAAAGTTTGACCACGAAAAAGACAGCCGCTTTCCTCTGAGCGGCGGGCATGAAAACGTGGCTTGCCAGACGTGCCACATTCCGCGCCCCCAGGACAATCAGCGCCTGGTGCACTTCAAACCGCTGCCCGTCGATTGCCGCAGTTGCCATGGCAACGCGCCAGACGAACCGAGCGGGAATCCGGAAGGAAAATCGTGATGCGCAGGCGAAGTCTCTCACTTCTGTTGCTTTTGTTGTGGAGCAGCGCCGCCGTTGCCCAGGACCAACCGCCGGTGCCTAAAGTGGGCAACCCGCATGGGCCCATGGAATTGGATTGCAAGTTGTGCCACACCGGCGCTTCCTGGGAGTTGTCCAGTTCCAGCAGTTTTGACCACAGCACCACCGGATTTCCTCTGACAGGAATGCACCAGCAGGCCCTTTGCCGGGATTGCCATCACGAGCCCGTCTTCTCTCACATCGGCACCCAATGCGCCGATTGCCACACCGACACCCACCGCGGACGGTTGGGCCCATCATGTTCGGATTGCCACACACCCCAGGCCTGGGTCGATCAGCCCCGCATGCGCGAGGACCACAACGCCACGGCCATGCCACTGGTAGGGGCCCACGAACGGGTGGATTGTGACGCCTGCCACACTGGAGCCGTGTCTGGCGACTATGTGGGCACGCCCACCGAATGTTATGCCTGCCATGCCGATGTCTTCGAAGCGGCCACTGAGCCGGATCACATCCTGGCCGGATTCAGCACCGACTGCGAACGCTGCCACGGAGTATTCTCCACCACTTGGGGCTCGGGCGACTTTATCCACGCCCAGAATTTCCCCCTGACCGGCGCCCACCGTCTGGCCGAATGCGTGGCGTGCCATTCCGATGGCTTTGCCGGCACGCCCACCTCATGCGTTGCCTGCCACCAGATGGAGTACGACGACACCACCGATCCAGGCCACATCGCGGCCAACTTCCCGACCGATTGCCAGGCTTGTCACACAACCACGGCTTGGATTCCCGGCACTTACGACCACAACGCCACGGCCTTCCCTTTGACGGGGGCCCACCGGCCGCTGGATTGCATGGAATGCCACAGCGCTGGATATACCGGCACACCGACCGATTGTTTCGCCTGCCACCAGCTTGAATACGACAATACAAACGACCCCAATCATCTGGCCTCGAATTTCCCCGTCACCTGCGAGGATTGCCATACGACCAACGCCTGGGAACCTTCGACCTGGGACCACGATGTGCTGTTCCCGATCTACAGCGGCAAGCATCGGCAGGAGTGGAACGATTGCGCCGAGTGCCACGTGGTGCAGACGGATTATTCGAGATTTGAATGCATACTCTGCCATGAACACAACAATCGGGCCGAAGTGGACAATGACCACTCGGAAGAACCGGACTACACCTATACCAGCATCGGCTGTTTCGATTGCCATCCGCGAGGTGAGAACTGATGTGGCGCCGGATGGCAGTTTTTGGATGGGCGCAGGCCATCGTGATCGCACTGGCTTTGCTCTGGGCGGGCCTGGCTGCCGCCGTTGAGGTGACCAGTTCGGTGAAGTACATTTCAGCGGAGCACGTGTATCTCGACTCGGGGAGTCTGAAAGGGCTTGCTGTAGGCCAGGTCGGAAATGTGGTGCGCGACGGTCAGGCAATTGGCGAACTGGAGATCGTATTTGTGGCCGAGCATTCGGCTTCATGTGTGATCAGCAGCCAGGTGCAGGGCCTCCTTGCGGGTGACACTGTGGTGTTTGAAGTGGCCGCTGATGCTCCGGTGGTGGCTTCCCCGCGGCAAGCGCGCCGCCAACGCACCCGCAACGCCGGCACCACGGCCGACGCCCCTCGCCGCAAGGCCAAGCCCCGATTGCGGGGGTCCATCGCGATGCAGTGGGACCATGGTGAAGAGTCCGACGATGGTGATCTGCAGACTGACACCTACCGGCTGCCTTTCCGGCTGCGGGCTCAGGATGTTTGGCGCGGTTTCGATTTCCGCACCCGAGGCAGCTTCAGGCGACTCGAGCGGGGAGGCTTCAGCGCCAACACACCGACCGGAGAGTGGCGCAACCGGATCCAGGAAGTGGCCCTGGTGCGCGATGGGCGCGAACAGATTTGGCACCTTGCGCTGGGTCGCATCGGCGGCCGCATGACCAACGCGGCAGGGCCCTTTGATGGCGTGGCGGTCAACCGGCGAATGGGACCGGCCACCAGGTTGGGAGTGTTCGGCGGATTTGCGCCCGAATGGGGCAGTCTCGGTTTTGGCACCGATGACCATTTGCTCGGCGCCGATTTTCATTTCAATCGGCGCACGGCTCAAGGCCGCAGCCTGGATTTGGTCCTCGCTGGCATCGGCCGTTACCGCAGCGGCGAAATCAGTCGTGAGTATGTGACCATGACCACCACCTGGCGCGGCACCCAGGGCTTGACCTTGCTGCAAGCCGCCGAGCTCGACTTCAACCGTGGCTGGCGCAAGGACGCCGGCGCCAATACGGTGGAGCTGTCCAGTTTCGCTTTCACGGGCCGTTACCAATTCAATCGCCAACTGGCAGCAGATCTGGGTTATGACAATCGGGAACCGGTGCGTACCTGGGAAACCCGCTCCTTGCCCGATAGCTTGTTTGATGATGCCGGACGCAAGGGCTTGCGGGCCGGCGTGCGGTTGCGCCCGGTGGGCCGGGTGACGGTGAACCTGTCTGGAAACCTGCGCCGGGACGATCGCAGTGGTGAAGACATCACTTCGTGGAACGCGCGCTTCAGCGCGCCCGGCGTGGTGGGCAAGAGGGTGGTTGTGCACGGTGGCTTGCGCAGCTTTGATGGCCCTTGGTTGTCCGGCTGGGCACCCATGCTGGGTGTCTCGGCGGCGACGGCCTCGGGATACAACCTGAGGGCCGAAAGCGGATATTACAGCTACACCGGCAATATCGACGACTCGACTCGCAACAACAAATGGGCTTTGCTGGGTGTTGGCAAAGACCTGAGTGCCAAAGTATCGGCAGCCGTGGAGTACCGCCAGGATTGGGGCGACGACATCGTCGGCCGCCGCTGGTTCCTGGAATTGCGCCGCCGCTTCTGATCTGATCCGGGGGGATTTGTGGAATCACTGTTGATCTGGGCGGTCGTGCTGATCCTTGTGGCAGCAGGAGTTGTCCTGTACACCCGAAATTTCCGGCGCCAAAGACGCGACGACCGCGAGCGCCTCACCCAGACCCGTGACCTGGGCATGGACAAGGCCTCAGGCCAGTATCCCTTGGTGGATGCCGCCGCTTGCATCGGTTGCGCCACCTGTGTGGCGGCTTGCCCCGAGGGCGACGTGTTGGGCATCGTACTGGGCAAGGCTGTGGTCATCAACGGTTCGCGTTGCATTGGTCACGGCAAGTGTGCCGAGGCCTGTCCGGTAGGCGCCTTGAAGGTGGGCCTCGGCGACATCACCAAGCGCGACGACATTCCCCTTTTGGATGAATACAACGAGACCAACGTGCCTGGCCTGTGGATCGCTGGCGAGTTGAGCGGGTTCGCCTTGATCAACAACGCCGTCAACCAAGGCTGCCGGGTGATCGAACGCATTGCCGAAACCGGGGGGCCTCGGCCGACCGATTCCGAGTCCGGGTTGTCGGATGTTCTGATCGTAGGGGCAGGACCCGCCGGCATGAGCGCGGGGTTGAAGGCGGTGGAGTTGGGCCTGACCAGTGTCGTGCTGGACCAGCAGGGCGCCGGCGGGACGATTCTGCAGTACCCGCGCCGCAAGTTGGTGATGGTGCAACCGGTGGAAATCCCGACGATGGGCAAGTTGCCCCGTTTGGAATATTCAAAGGAAGAATTGCTGGAGATCTGGGAAAAGCTGTACACCGACTTTGACCTGGATATCCGCACCGGCGTGCGGGTGACCGGCGTCTCCGGAAAGAAAGGCAACTTTGCCGTGACCACCAGCGGTGGTGACTTCCGCGCCCGCCACGTGGTGCTGGCCCTCGGCCGCCGAGGCACGCCGCGCCGGCTGAATGTGCCCGGCGAGGACATGTCGAAGGTGGCCTACAAACTGATCGATGCCGAAGCCTATGCCGGACGCCGCGTATTGGTCGTCGGGGGTGGCGATTCAGCGGTCGAGGCGGCCATGGGCTTGGCTCATCAAAAGGGCTGCAAGGTTTCCATTTCTTATCGCAAGCCGGACCTGATGCGCATCAAGCAGCGCAACGCGGACCGGATCCAACCCTTGATTGCCGACGGCACCATCGACTTTCACGGAGCCACCACCGTGGGTGGTATTCACGAGGACAAAGTCGTGCTCGAAGGTCCCAACGGCTCGGCAATCGTGCCCAATGATGACGTGTTTATCCTGGCTGGTGGCATCCCGCCCTTTGGTTTCCTGCGCGAACTGGGCGTGAAATTTGGTGGAGATCAGAAGGATATCGCCGCGGCGGGCAAGCCCAAGGTGGCCGGTTGAGCCGGGGCCGTTCTTGGCTTATCATGGCGGTGCGTTGCCCTTGCACCTTTGGCCTGAAAGTTTGCCGCCATGCCCCTGGAAATTGAAGCCCGTTCCCATTGGGCCGAACTGACTTTGAATCAACCTCCGCGCAATGTGCTGGAGGTGGATTTGCTTCAGGCGCTGGTCCGTGCCCTGGATGATCTGGCCTCGACAGCACCGCCGTTGCTGCTCAAATCCACCGGCAAGCATTTTTCCACCGGTTACCCAATCAGTGACATTTCCGCCGAGATTTTCCACCACGACCCTGCCGTGAGGGCCGCCACACCTTTCGAACAGGTGATGGACCGCCTCGTGCATTACCCGGCACCCATTTTGGCGGTGGTGCAGGGCGATGCTTACGGTGGAGCGGTGGAAATGCTGGCTTGCACGGACCTGCGTCTGGCAGCCGATACGGTGCGCCTGGGCGTACCGCCGGTGCGCTTGGGCTTGGTCTACAGCCACACCGGATTGCGGCGCCTGCTGCGCGGTTTCGGGTCGCCCTTGGTGCGCGAGATGCTGATGTTGGGTGAGGCCATCACCGCCGAACGGGCCTGCAG
>JADGEP010000278.1 GCA_016744275.1 Candidatus Krumholzibacteriia bacterium
CCTCTCAGCAGCTACAAACTGGCGCAGACCATGGGCCGCGACCCCGCCAATGTGGCCAAGACTCTCGCGGCATTGGTCCGCCTGCAGGCCATGACGGTGGTGCAGGACAAACCCCGCCTTTTTTTGCCCACCGACCCCACAGAGTTCACTGACAGGGTTCTGCGGCGGTTGCAACACACCGGGCGCGAAGCTGTGGAATTGCTGCAGAGCTTTCAGGCACCCGAACCGGATGGCATTTCGCTGAGCCTGACCACCAGCACCCAGGTCCTGAACAAAGCCCGCCAATTGCTGGCCGGATGCCAACACCGGGCCACAGTTTTTGGCTCCAGGGAGAGCCTGCGCGAACTGGGCGCCGAGCTGGAAGATTTGGGTGAAAAAGAGGGCTGTACAGTGCGGGTGCTCAGCCCCGTAGCCATGATATCGGACAACGTGGACATCACCGTTTTCAGTCCTGTCAGTGATCTGACGAATCTCAATGGGAGTGAGTTTTTACAACTGGTCGTTGATGAAAGGGCTTGGCTCAGTGCCGTGATTTCGGATGAAGAGTCTTCTTCTCCCTGCGGATGGTGGAGTGACCATTCGCCCATTGCCAGGGTGCTGGCCGGCAGCTTGACCCTGGCTTGGCAAGCTGGCCTCTCGCCAATGCCCGCAGCTGTACCCGAGCCGCCCCCGGAGGCTGTCCCCGTGGATGAGCCTGAACCGGTGGCGGACCCTGAACCAATGGATAAACCCGTGCCTGAGGAACCGGCCGAAGAAGATATGGAATTTGAAGAAGGGATCACGTTTTTGATGCGTCACAAAGACCGCAAGGCCAAAGAAGAGGGAGAGCGATGAAGCCCTCCCAATGCTGTGCCGAATCGAAGTAGTGGTGCGTTTCGGAAAGAACTTCTCCAAGTATACTGTTGCACCCACATGATTCCGGTCAGCTGTCTCAAACTACAAACCCTGGCCGCCTGAGGCAACCCACCCTCAGTGAGATTTGCGCCGATCCCACAATTGCCGCAGCTTCAATTCTTCCAGAAACCCGCCGTGGTCAGGGCTTTCCCGGTACCGCTTGCCCACAATCAAATGGACTCCCGCACTGGCGATCTCGGCAGTCAACGGGGTCTCCCCCAGAGCCTCGCCATCGATCTGAACCGCCACCGGCGGCTCCGTGGCTATGGTCACCTTGCTGGCCTGAAAATGATGCAGCCGGGAAGTCGGGCGGTAGCGCCAGGTCAACATGCGGAAGACCACCGCGATCAAATCCCACAACGAGCGGCTCGAAATCACCGTCACGTCGAAGCGGCCATCGTGAGCACTCGTATTGGGAGTCACCTTGAGATTCAAGTCTCCGATTTTTCCAATATTCGACAGCAGAACCGTATTGCCTTCATACTCGTGAGTAATGTCCTCGTCATCCTTGATCAGAATGCGCACTTCGTCGAGCTTCAGGGCGTTGCGAAAGGCGGCTCCCACATAGGTGAATACACCAAAAAGATTCTTCAGCCGTCGCGGGGAATCCTGAATCACCTTGGCCGGATACCCGATGGCCGCCATCAGCAAAAAATGACGGTCCTGTTCCGGCAGAAAACCCACATCGAATGGCAAAACCCGGCTGTCCAATATATTGGTGATCGCCATCCCCGGGAACCAGGGCAAGGCCAGGGCCATGGAAACCACGTTGGCTGTGCCCACCGGCACCAGGGCTACCGGAACCTTTTCATTGGTGCGCGCCTGTCCAGACACCACCTCGCCCACGGTACCATCGCCACCGATAACCACAATCAGATCAAACCCATCTGCGGCCGCAGTCCGGCTCCAGCGCATGGCGTCGCCCATGCCATTGGTCAGGCGCACCGAGCAGGCGATGCCCTTTTCCTCAAGGGCTTCGCGCATTTGTTGCCCCAGACGCAATCCCCTGGCCGTACCAGCCACCGGGTTCACGATCAAGACCGCATGTTCGTATGATATCGGGGTCAAAATTCAGCGCCCTGTTTCCAGCTGCAATGAGATCCGGCCCGACCAGCGGCGGCCGGGACAAGGTTTATGATCGCTTCAGGATAGGAGGGATGGGCCGCTGATACAAGGAGAGGAACAGGGAAACTTCAGGCCGAATCGGCTTTGCCCTGCAAATCCCGGTCGTGGGTGCCGCGCCAGGAGCGGATGCGAACGGTCTCACCGGGCTCGGCCTCCACCTCATCCAGGGACTCGGCAACCAGGTCGATGGTCCATGCGCCCAGCCATTCCTTGCCCTGAAAAGCGACCGCCACAACGACGCGTTCAGCGACAAAATCCTCCAGAAAGGACATGGCCCCATCGTAAAAATCGCCACTGACTTCTTCGCCGCCGGCACCAAACCGGGTGTGAAAACTCTCGCCAAATCCGACCGAAATTTCCCACTCGCTGGTGGTGATGAACAAACCGTGATCCGAGCCGTTGACCGGATGAGGCACTTCGACCAACAGGGCCTCTTTCTCGAAATCTTCGTTGGGGTCAAAGCGCGACAGGCGATGCCACTGGGGCCACACCCTGAACAGACGGGAAGCAAATTGGCGAGAGTGGTCGTTCAATCGGGTCAGGTCGAGCATGAGAACTCCGCGGGGCAAAAATCCATCCGGTCAGCGGGATTCATCAGATTAGGGAAGGGTCACCCGCTGGTCAAACCTCTCCTACGTCAGAGGGGACAGTGAGTTCCGATGATTTTCAGGAGAGGCCGCTGACATGAATCCGTTGCGATAGCCGTGCCCGTTGCTCTGCCAATACAAACTGCCGCACATGCTCTAGGGCCACCCGATCAGAATCCCCGACTATCAGGAATTCCAGGCCGAGCTCGTGTTGTCTCTGGTTGCGGTCCACCAGTCGGGATGTGCTGCGACGGACAATGCCCAGCAACGAAAGTGGCAGGTCCCTGTCCGGGAAATTGATGTCGCAAACGACGCGGCGGTGGAGTTCCAAACCAGACGCTTCGGCCGACTCTTCGGTCAGGCCATCAGCGATAATCCGGGCACCGCTGAAACTGAGGTCCGCCAAGGTGCCATGAAAAAGTGGCTCGGCGGCAGCCTCTTGGTCACCCCAGGGCGAAGTGCTGCTGGAGCCATCGCCACAATGCAGCACCACCGGAATGTCGCTTATCACCGGGATTCGGAAAGCCAGGCGCCGTTGAGTGATCGTCACTTTTTCTGGCGGTTCGAAGAATGCGCAAGGCAACTCCGCACCGTTGGCCAGAGCATGTGTGCCTTGGCCCAGATACCGCATGACAAACTGCAATGATCGGTCGTCAATGCCCACCGAGGCCCGCACTTCATCTCCGCGCGAAAGGGCGCCGACGCTGGTTTCGGACAAGTCCGCACAAAACTTCAGGCCTCGCTCTCCCTCGAATGTGCCTTTATCCAAAAGGATGCCGCTGCGCAAACAATTGGCATCCTCTTCACCGGGAATCTCGAAGTAGACATCGCCTTCAACCTTGCGCAAAAAGACCAGGAAGTTTTCGACGCCCAGCGGGTTGTCGATCGCCTGGCGGTTGCCCCAGTCACGCGGCATGTAAGCCGATTCCATGGTCTGCAGATAGTCGCTGCCCCGAGCCGCTTCCATCTCTACCCGCGAAGGCACTTCGGCCATGATGAAGAGTTGCCCCACGCCGGTTTCGAGACGGATGCCGAAGGAGCGCAAACCGCGGGACATCAGATTCACGGGCCCGATATCCTGGCTGTGCACCCGCCCGCGAGGGTTGCGGGAATCCAATTCTCCCAGCAATTGCTGTAGGAACCTTTTGGTCAGAGTCTCGATGCCCGTTTCGTCGTTCTCGGCATCCACCAGCCCCGCCAATTGCCCACACAGGAGCGAATCGCTGCCCAGATGAACCGTTTGCAAAGCCCCGCCCTTGATGCGCAGTTCGCCGAGGGACGGAAAAGTCAGACTGCCCTGGCGCACCTGCGAAATGTGGTGCCCGATGGAGGGCAAGCCGCAGGTCGTCAACAGAGCGTCGTCACCGGCCGTTATCAGGGCATTTAGAGATTCCAACAGCATTATCGGCTATCCAGGCCCAGTCTGGGCAAATGCTTGGGCTGCGGACCGTTCGGCCCGCCAGTGATACTCCCTCCATTGATCGGCCAAAAAACCGGCGGGTTGAGTTTCCATGGTGACCTGCCGCAAATTCGGTTTTATGTTGGGATTCGTAATCGCCCTTATGACTACACCCCGGGGAGCCCTAGACGTGACCGCAGCCGCCAACGTTCGAGACAAATCCGCCTTTCAAGGCCGCCTTGGCGCGACCATTGTCCCAGGCGGAGTCCAATTCGCCGTCCATGCCGCCCCCGGTGGCGCCGCCCAGTTATTGCTCTTCAACGACCCGGCCCAAGCCACACCCGCCCAAGTGATTGACTTGCACCACGAATACCACCGGACAGACTCCTATTGGCACATCACGGTGGACAATGTCGGTCATGGGCAAATCTACGCCTGGCGAATCGGGCCGAAAAACGGACTGGATCCCGCCACTCCTGCAGCCCCCGTTTTGTTGGATCCCTATGGCGTTGCCATTGCCGGCAGCGACACCTATCGGCGCGATGCCGCGCGGGATGGAAACGACAATGTGGCCGAGTCCCTGCGCAGTGTCGTGGTGGATCTCGATCGCTACGATTGGCAAGGTGATAAGCCTTTGCCCCAACCCGATGGACGGGAATTCATCTACGAGTTGCACGTAGGCGCCTACACGGCCTCCGAAAGCAGCGGTCTCGCCCAGGAATTGCGCGGCACTTATGCCGGCCTGGCTCAACGGGTGGACCATCTGGTTCAATTGGGTGTCACCACCGTGGAACTGATGCCCGTGCATGCCTTCGACACCCAGGATGCGCCCGCTGGCCGGGTCAACTATTGGGGTTACAGTTCGCTTTCGTTTTTCGCCCCCCATCCGGGTTTTGCCGCCACCAAAGACGCCACCGCCGTCCTGGACGAATTCCGCGACATGGTCCGCGCCCTGCACGCAGCCGGATTGCGGGTCATTCTAGACGTGGTCTACAACCACACCGCCGAAGCCGGTCCCGACGGCCCCACCTTGAGCTGGCGCGGTTTCGATGAATCAGCCTACTACATGCAGGACAAAGACTTTGGCCGCTACCGCGATTTCACCGGCTGCGGCAATACCTTCAACGCGAACCATCCGGTAGCCCAACGTTTGATCCTCGATTCCCTGCGCCACTGGGTCAATGATCTGCACGTGGACGGATTCCGGTTTGACCTCGCGGCGGCCATGGCCCGCGATGAGGACGGAGACCCCTTGTCGCGGCCACCGGTGCTGTGGGCCATCGACACCGAACCAAACCTGGCCGGCACCCGCCTGGTGGCCGAAGCCTGGGACACGGGCGGCCTGCACCTGGTGGGCGATTTTCCTGGCAACCGGTTTGCCAGCTGGAACGGCCCCTATCGCGACGCGGCCCGCCGGTTTCTCAAGGGCGACGCC
>JADGEP010000279.1 GCA_016744275.1 Candidatus Krumholzibacteriia bacterium
GCCGCGGCGATCAGTGGCGTGAGCCTGGCAGACGTGGAAGGTTTTGTATCCCGCTGGTTCCGGCCCGACCGGATGGTTGTACTGGTGAGCGGGCCGGTGGATCCGGTTCGCGTCAAGGACGCCGTGGCTGCCACCTTCGGCACACTGGAGCCCCGTGGTGAGATGCCTGCGTTGACACCTCTTTCCGCGCGGCCTGCGGCCAACAGCAGCCGCATGCGCAGCAATGAAGACTATGATCTGCTCACGGTGGGGTTTCGGCTGCCGTACCGCACGGATCAGGAAACGGCGCTGGTCCATCTTACGGAGACCATCCTGGCGTACGAAAATCACAGCCCGCGCCTTTTCATATTCGAGGATGAAGCCCTGCTCATGGTGAATCTCACCACCGATTGGAGCAGTGTCTGGAGCGATTCCCTGGCTGAAGGCAAGGCCCTTGATCAATTCTGGGACGACATGCGGCGGGTGAAAAGTCGGGTGCGCGAATCCTGGCATTTTGAACGCCATCGGGATGCCCGGGCGAAGGATCTGCGCGAACGATTGAACGAGCCGTTTTTGCGGGCCACTTGGCAGGCGCAGCGCTTGGCCGACGACCGGGTATTGCCCGACCCCGCGGTCATGGCCGCCATGATCGACTCGTTGGCCCAGGGAGAAATCGACACGTTCTTGAGCGAACAGTTGGTGCCTTCACAGGCCTACTCGGCATTTGCGGTCGGCCGCTCGCCGGATGATCGCCATCTGGCCTATTGGAACCGCAGCCGTGAGAGCCGGATCAACCCCTACCTCGTGCGCACCCTGGACAGCGGTGGGCTGCGGGTCGCCGACATCGCGCCGGTCTTGGCGGCGGCGGAATCCCTGAGGGTTGGCCGGATTGAAAAACGCATCCTTGCTAACGGAATACCGCTCCATGTCATGCGGCACCCCAAAGCAAAAAAAGTGTTTCTCGGCGGGGTGCGATCGTTTCCCTGCCTGGAAGACGAAGCTCCCAGCCGAGAACCGGGACGGCTGCAGCTTTACCGGGTGATGGCCAACGCGGGTTACAGTAAAAAGGGTTCGGCGGATCGGCCTACGGGTCAAAACCTGGGTTGGAATACGGGCCTGGCGGTGCGCGCCAATTGGGCAAAAATCTGGGCCCACGGATCGACCAAGAAGTTGAAGCGCGTGGCGGCGGCCATGCACAAACGCATCAAGATCGACAAGCTGAATCCCTACGCCTTTCGTTGGGCCGCCGACAATCAAGAGGACTGGGCCGGCAGTCACAGCGAATTTCCGGCCATTCAGGCTCACACTTGGCAGCTGGCGCGCATCATGGGACCGGATCATCCCTTGCTGGGCGATGGTCGGCCCGACAGCCTGTCCATCGCCAAGAGTTCAACGAGCAAGGCGAATAAGCTGCACCGCAAGATTTGGCGCACCGGCAACCTGCAATTGGTGGCAACCGGCGAGGTGGATGCGGCCCAATTGGAGAGCGTTTTGGCGCCCACTTTTGGCAAACTGAAGGATGCCGAGCCGGGATACTTTCCGCTGGTGACGAACCAGGCGCCGGGCGTGGCGGGTGGTCTCGTGCACACCAGCGGCTCCAACTTCGCGGTCTCGGGGTTCATGTTTCCGCCGCAGTCGATGATCGGCGAAAGGATCGTAGGCGTGGCCGACTTGATGGTGCTGCAGCAGGCGCTCGAGACCAGGCTGCATCTGGCAGTCCAGGCCGCGGACCTCGACTCGGTCAGCATCTCGGTCCACTTTCAACCCACGGGTCTTTCTGTTTTGCCGCTGATCAGCGTCATCAGTCGGCCGGCCGATGCCGAACAGGTCTTGTCTTTGGTGCCGACCGAAGTGGAGCGCCTGGCGGCAGTGCCGGTGACGGCCGACGAAGAGGCACGGGCCGCATTGCAGTTGCTGGAGCCGTATTGTGAAGTCTGGCGGGATGCTGAATCTTCACGCGATCTGTTGTTGTATTGGGGACGTTTTGGCGATCTCCCGGAGGCTCCCCTGGCCGCGCTCTGCGGCCGTGAATTGGGATATCTGGGAATCCAGGCGCCTGTTTTTTTCCCGCCCAATCACTACGCCTGGGCTGTCATCGGTGATGTCTCGCTGCCTGTGGTCCGGAAGTTGGGACGGACGCTACGCTGAGAGTTGGCGCATTTTGAGAATCCATTCATTTGACAGATGCCAGGCCCTAATGGTAGTATCCGCTCCATAGATGGGGCAGATACGGCAATTCTGTGGAATTGCCCAAGCGCGAAATGGCCTCGCGGCCCCGCCTTTCCGGACACACGATCGAGCGCCTCGATCTGAATTCCCTTTCCCAGGAAACTGTTCAAATAGACTCGGACCAAGAGTCACATCGTACCGTTGGTCAAAAATTGGATAATTATTGTCTGAATTAATGAGGGGTTGGCATGGTCGGCAAAACATTGCTCCACTACGAAATCAAAAACAGCATCGGCAAGGGCGGCATGGGTGAAGTGTTTTGCGCCCGCGATACCAAGCTGGGCCGCGATGTGGCGATTAAAATCCTGCCCGCCGAATTGGCTGGCGACCCCGAACGGGAAACGCGATTCCAACGCGAGGCCCGGGCCTTGGCCAGCCTGCAACACGCCAATGTGGCGTCGGTGTACGGCTTCGAAGAGTTCGAGGGCACCCGTTTTCTGGTGATGGAATTGGTTGATGGCTCGGAGCTGACGGACCGCATGAAGAGCGGCCCCATTCCCGTTGATGAGACTCTGGCCCTGGCGCGGCAAATCGCAGCCGGCCTGGAAGCCGCCCACGAAAGTGGCATCGTGCACCGTGACTTGAAGCCGGCCAACGTCATGGAAACGGTGGAAGGCGAAGCCAAGATTTTGGACTTTGGCTTGGCCCAGGCCTGGTTCGGTGAAGACGCCGAGCAAGTCGATTCCGCCACCTCGCCCACCATGACCGCAGCCATGACCCAGATGGGCACCATCCTGGGCACCGCGGCTTACATGAGCCCCGAACAGGCCCGCGGCAGCAACGTTGATCGGCGTACCGACATCTGGGCCTTTGGCGTGATCCTGTTTGAGATGTTGACGGGCAAGCAGTTGTTTCTGGGCGAAACGGTCAGCGATACCCTGGCTGCGGTTTTGCGCGACGAGCCCGACTGGGAATCGTTGCCGGTGGATGAGGCACCTGAATTGTGCCGCCTGATCGAGCGCTGCCTCGAACGCAACCCCAAGCAACGCCTGCGGGACATCGGCGAGGCGCGCATCTTTTTGCAGGACGGCGGCGCCAGCGGCACCAGCCTGAATTTTTCCCAGGTGGGCATGATGGCGGCGACAGCAGCGGCGCCGGCCAAGACCAAGACTCCGGTACTCATGTTGGCGGTGGTGGCTCTGGCCTGCCTGATCGGCGGCGCGGTGTTGGGCGGGAAAATACTGGGTCAGTCCGAACCGTCTGCGGTGCTGCACACCATGATCCCGCCACCGGTCAACACTGACTACGACCTCAGCGGCACCGCGCCCGGTGTGGCGGCCATTTCACCCGACGGCACGATGGTCGCGTTCACGGCCGCGGATGAAAAGGGCGTGTCCCTGCTGTACCTCCGGCATCTTGACCAAGGCGAATCCGTGGCCCTCTCGGGCACCGAGGGTTCGGCGTACCCGTTCTGGTCGCCGGACAATGCGCACATTGGTTTCTTTGAGCCCAGTGGCAAGAAATTGAAAAAAGTGGCCGTGGGCGGCGGACCGCCTGTGACCCTCTGCGCAGCTGAAAACGGCAAAGGCGGTTCCTGGAGCAGCGACGGCAAAATCATCTTCGCCCCCGACCACAACTCGGGCATTTATGTCGTACCGGACATTGGTGGCGAGCCCGTGGCCGTGACCACTTTAGAGCCCGGATACAATTCGAACCGGCACCCGCGGTTCTTGCCGGGTGACGAAGAGTTCATCTACATCGGCCGCGACACCGAAGGCAACAAGGTGTATTTGGCAGCCTTGGACACCACGGTCGCGCCCAGAATCATCGCGGAATCCGAAGCCAACGCGGAGTATTCCCAGGGCCACTTGCTGACGGTGCGCGAAGGCGTCTTGATGGCGACCCCTTTTAGTCCGGAAGAGGAAAAAGTGGTGGCTGGTGGCACCCCCTTGGTGGAAGACGTCCTGGCCATCGGCGGGGCGGCCGTGGCGGTGTTCAGTTCTTCCCAAAACGGCATGCTGATTTTTCAGACGGGTGCCAATACCCAAACGGCCCAGTTGCTCTATTGGGCGGATATCGAAACCGGTGTTTCCGTCACTCTGGGCGAACCCGGCCAGATCTTTCATCCCTTTGTTTCACCGGATGGCCAACAAGCCCTGGTCGAAGTGCGTGATTCGTCCAATGAAGGCACGGATTTGTGGCTCGTGGATCTGAACACCGGCTTGAGAACGCGATTCACCTTTGCCGCCGGCGACGAGGACCGCCCCGAATGGTCCCGCAGTGGCGAAACCGTGTTCTACCATTCGTACGCCAACGGCAAGCACCAGGTGATGGAGCAGGCGGTCGAAGGTCAAGGCGGCGCTGCCATCCTGCTGGAATCCGATACAACGGTTTCATCGACCAGCACCAGTGTGGGGGATGAGTACCTGTTGGTGGATCGCGAAAAACCGGACGGCAATATTGAAATGACCCGTTTGTCGCTCGTGGGTGGCAATGGAGAATTGGAGGTCTTGGCCACAGACCCAGAGGGAAATCTGGGCGGCGGAATCTACTCGCCGGATGGCCGTTGGATCGCATATCACACCGAGACCGCCTCGGGATGGGACATCTTTGTCATGCCAGCCGAAGGTGGAGCCCGCAAATGGCAGGTCACCACCACGGGCGCCGCTTATCCCAAGTGGAATGCCGACGGCACCGAATTGTGGACCAGCGCCTTCAATGGCGATTTGATCGTCTACTCCGTGGATGGCACCGGACAGACCTTTCGCGTCGGCCAGGCCCGGACCGTCGCTCCGGTGTCCAGCCCGGCAGGCGATGGGGCTTTTTACGACCTGCATCCTGATGGAGTGCGGGTGCTTCAGACGGGTTTTGATCCGGCGTATCGGGCAGAGGTTTCTTACCTGCACCTGGTCACCGATTGGCAGCGGGGGCTGGCTCGCTAGTTTGACCACGTTGAGAGGATGAAAAAAGGCCCCCGGGAAATTCCCAGGGGCCTTTTTTATTCTCGCTGCAGTCTTAGGTGTCTGACTCATCGTAATAATCGATCATGTCCACGGGCATGACCACCGTCGAGGCGATGTTGCTCATGTGGGCCACCAGACGTTTGAAGAAGCGCAGCATCAGCACCAGGCAAACAGCGTTGTTCACGTCCAGATCGCTGACGGTGATGTCGCGAATCAGGGCTTCAAAGTCGCGGCCGCTGCGTTTGGCGTGTTTGATAACTTTACCGGCCAACTCTTCGTCACTCTCTTCGAAGGCCTGGCGGGTAT
>JADGEP010000027.1 GCA_016744275.1 Candidatus Krumholzibacteriia bacterium
TACCAAAAAACTGTGGAATTTCATGCCTTCGCGTGAAATCGGTGCCCAAGCTTTCCGCGAGGCTCATCCCACCTGGGACGGGCGCGGGGTCGTGGTGGCGATTCTGGATACCGGGGTGGATGCGTTTGCTCCCGGCCTGCTGGAAACGAGCACAGGCCAGACCAAATTGATCGACGTGCGCGACTTCAGCACCGAGGGAAACTGGGACACCGAGTTGGCGGAATTGGACCCTTCGGGCACTGCCAAGGCGCCGGTGTACGCCACGGCCGAGGGGCATTGGTTGCGGGGCGCGTCCGGTGTACATTGGTGTGATTGCCGAAAAAGACTTCGCCAACAATGCCAGCGTGCACGATTTGAATGACGATGGCGATACCACTGACAAGTTTGGCTTTGTGGCCTATGCCGCCGAACGCGAGCGGGTTGAAGCGGCTCTGGGTTTGGGGCGCGGTTATGAGATGCTGACGGGCCTGAATGAAACGGCAGCCGCGACGGTGAAACAGGCGCGCCAATCCAGCCACGTGTGGGTGGTGGTGGTCGACACCGACGGCGATGGCGATTTGGCCAATGAAGATCTGCTGCGCGACTACCGGGTGAACCACGATACTTTTGCTTTGGCCAGCGACAGCAATCCGGATTCCCGCGCGTTGATGGCCTGGGAAGTGAATGTGGTGGCCAACGAAGACCAACTGGGTGCCCCCTTGGCGCCGACCCTGGAATTCCACTTTGATGATGGCAGCCATGGTTCGCACTGCGCGGGCATCGCGGCCGGCTTTGAAGTCAGCGGGCAGGCAGGCATGCACGGCGCCGCGCCAGGTGCCTGGTTGATGTCGCTGAAAATCGGAGATAACCGTCTTTCCGGTGGAGCGACCCGCACCAGCAGCATGCAGAAGGCCTACGAGTACGCTGCCGCCTTCGAAGAAAAATACGGCATCCCCGTGGTCATCAACATGAGCTTCGGCATCGATTCGGTGCAAGAGGGTGACGACGCCATGGGGCAGTGGTTGAATGATCTGCTGGCCGATAACCCGACTCTCTATGTCAATACCAGCGCCGGCAACAGTGGCCCTGGCCTGTCGACCGTAGGATTGCCCGCCACCGCCTATAGCGTCATCAGCTCGGGCGCTTACCTGTCGACCGAAATGGGCGCCGATCTCTACAGTGCTGACATGACCCGCGCCTCGTTGTTCAACTTCAGTGCGCGTGGTGGCGAGTCCAACAAGCCGGACATCGTATCGCCTGGTTCGGCTCTCAGCACCGTGCCTGGTTTCATCGACGGCATGGCTCGCTTCAATGGCACGAGTATGGCTGCCCCCCAGACCGCCGGTGTGGTGGCCTGCCTGGTGGGCGCTGCCCAGCAAGAGGGACTGGACATCCATTGGGGCATGGTGAAGCGGGCGATCATCGCTGGCGGCACGCCCGTGCCGGGCCTGTCGCTGACCGATCAGGGCGGCGGATTGGTCAACACCCAGGCCAGTTGGAATGTCTTGCAGGCTCTGGCCGGCAGTGAAGCCGCTCGTGAAGTCCTGTGGTACGAAATCCAAACCCCATGCGCTTTTCAGGGCGACGGCCACAGTGAAGCGGCCTATTGGCGCACCCCTGGCGGCGCTCCCTTCGCTCCCGAAAAAATCAACTTCAACGTGCGCCCCATCTTTCATCCCGACCTCGGGCCAGATGAGCGCGATGCCTTCTTCCGCAGCTTCCGTTTCAAAAGCGAAGCCGACTGGTTGCGCGTCGTTTCAGGCGACCGTTATCTGCGCGGCGACATGAGCATGTCCGTCACCTGTACCTATGATGGTGACAAGCTGCAGGAGCGCGGGGCTTACAGCGCACGCATCGTCGCCAGCCTGGATGGCGGCGACCTGGGCGGAGTGGCAGCCCGTGAGTTCTACCTCTGGAATACAGTCGTGATCGGCGATGATTTTGGACCCGAGTCCGGCTTCTCACGAACCTATGAGGGCCGGGATCTGGTCCAAAGTGCAGTGCACCGTTATTACGTGAATGTGCCGGCGGGCGCGTCGGCCATGCGGGTTCGCCTGGAAGTCAGCGACGACACCGGCAGCAAAAAGGGCGCGGGCGTGCTGACGGAAATCTGCGACCCCGAAGGCGCGGTGCACGGCGGCTTTGCCGGCTATGCGCGCGTGACCGGCGACCAGATCAAGGACATGACCGTGCTGGCTCCCGACCTGCATCCCGGCACCTGGGAAATCAACGTGGCCAGCAGTATTACCAATCTGGATTTGAGCGACTACCGCTTGACCGTTTCGTTTGATGGCTACGACGTTGACACCAGTGACCTTGGCGCATTCACCCGCGCCGCGACAGGCAAACCCGCTACCGGCAAATTTGGCGTCGTGCGGTCGTTCCCGGGTTCATTCACGGGACAAGTCTCTGCGGCGATGAACGGGTTCCAGGGTGAGCAGGAAGTCAGCATTGCCGAGAAAGACATCTGGACCAAATCGTTCACCCTGAATCAGGAAACGCCTCGGGCCACGTTCCGCATGCTGATGACAAAAGAGGTGGGCAACTTATTCACCGATTGTGCCATCAACATTCTCGATAGCAAGGGCAAGGAGCTCCGCAGCACGTCGTTCAATGGGCTGATCGGGAATGTGGGATACAGCCTGCCCGATGGCATGGACAGCGGCACTTTCACCCTGCAGGTGGTGGGGGCATTTGCCATTGCTGCTGACATGGCAGATTGGGGCTTCGACCTGACGGAGGAATACTTCCTCGGGCATCCGGTCAAAGGCAAGGTCAGCCGGGATGGCGGTGGCGATTTGAAATTGTACGCCGGCATTCCGGCCACAGTGAAGGTTGCATTTGAAGGCACTTGGCCGGCTGCTCCCGAAGGCCTGCATCCTTTCGGCGAAGTGCGCTTCAAGGACAGCCGCACCAGCGATCGTCGGCCTGGTGATGACGCCGGACGCCTGGTTTTGTTGGTGCCTCTGACTGGAGAATAGTATTGAAACGGCAGCAGCCGCCTGAACTGATGCAGGCGGCTGCTATCCTTTATTGATTGCCTGTTCGAGATAGGATTCAAGCTGTTGCATGTGCTGGGATCGGGAGGCGTGGGTTGTGGCCCACTGACGGATTTTGGCCGTGTCGGTCTTGAAGTGAAATCCTCTGAGCAGGCCTTGTAGAATATCGTGAGGGGCCGCTGGCTGGGTCGTTGTGCCCGTCACGTTTTCCACAATCATTTCGGGAATTCCTCCGATTTCGGAACCCACCAAAGGAACACCAACGGCCAGCGATTCCAAGGCGGCCATCGGCCCGTTTTCGTACCAAATTGACGGCAATACGGTGAAGTGAGAACGGCCGATGTTGTGGCGCAACTCCTCAATTCCCAGTGGCCCAAGAATCTCGACTGTCTTCAGTTCCAATTGCGCGGCCTTCGCCCGCAAATTCCCTTCACAGGGCCCCGAACCGGCGATGAGCAACTTCAACGGTGCTTCTTCGATTTCGCCTGCAGCGTGGCCATCTTCCCAGAGTTTTTGGGCTTCAAGCAAGTACCGCAGGCCTTTTTCCCGGGATATTCTGCCAAAATACAGGTACGAATCTTTTTTGATACCAGTCGGAATAGACTCTGGGCTCCAAAAGTCCAAGTCTACGAAGTTGGGCAGGTGAACGAGCTTTTTTTCGGGGAATCCCCATTCCAGATATTTTTGACGATAAAAATCGCTCGGACACAAAAACCTCTCCACCCCGCCCGTATACAACTCCCGCCATTTCTGATGCCCCGTTTCCACGGCAGCCAACAAAGAGGCCGCCCGCGAGTCCTTTACGCACTTGCCCAACACCGCATGGTGCAGGTTGCCGTCTTTGCACTTCTCGCAAACTTGGCCTTTTTGCAGCATATGAATCGCCGGGCACAGCAACCGCAGGTCATGCAAGGTCATCACCACCGGCACGTTGTGGCGTTGCAATACTGGCAAGACGGAAGGACTCAAGTGATGGTAGATATTGTGCAGATGAGCCACGTCCGGCTTGGCTTCGGTGAGCAGGGCATCAAGGTTGTGGGCCGCTTCGCGATTCCAGATCAGGGACATGGCGTCGCCCAGGGCGCCGCCGCCAAAGCGGGCCCGGCTATAGTCCCGAGCTTTCACGAAATAGCGATCCCAGGGCGAGGGCCGGACGAATTCGTCGGACATGGCGAAGGGAATAACGTCCCATCCGGCCGTCTGAAGGTCTTCTTCTTCTTGCACCAAGTAGCGGCCCACGCCGCCGGCGGGGCCTTTGTCGTGATAAAACTTGTTTACCAGCAACAGTTTACGCTTGGCCATGACTGCCTTTCGAGATCCTCTGCCTGAAGGTGGGCCGGAGGCGGACCACAGGGTTTGAAAACATCAATAACCCGATGCGAAGTAAGGGTCAACCCCCGGTCGAAGGCGCCGATAGACATTGGGTACGGATCGCAGCGTCTCCCCTGGGGCTGTGATCTCCAGGCTGTCCTGTGAAATTCGCCCAACGGACAGCAGAGAAAGGTTCGGATTGCGCCAGATCATCGATTCTGCCCGTGGTATTTTTGGCCGTCATCCTGGTTGGCGCCTTTGGTTGGGTGGTTTTCACCCGTTACGCGGTGTCCAATCTGGTTGAAAACGACAGCAAGGAAGTTGCCTTCCTGATGGAAAACCTGCGCCAAAAGGCGCTGGTGGAAACCATGGGCTTGCATGCGCGCAAGGGCGAAATCCGAGCCGAAAACGCGGCCGCCACCGGTACCGGTCGATCCGAAGCAAGAGCCTGTCGGGAGTGGACCTCAGAACTGCTGAGTGTCGACTTTTTAGCCGGTGTGGCTCAGGTGGGCAATACATCCCCATCCGGCGAACAGCCTGCCTCTTGTAAATTGGAAACACTCTGTTTCGTGGACTCGCTCAGCGGTCCGATCAATGCCAGTCGACTGCTCACCTGGTTTGAAGGCAATCGCGAATACTTTAAGTCCGGATTCCGCTTCTCTCCTGCGCAAGGCGCTCCGTCTCCGGGTGCGCCAGCGATGACTTATGCCGACCCCTGGCACGCGACCTACGTTTTTCCGCCGGTCCTGATTGAAGAATTCAGAAATGGTTCCCAGGCTTCGGCGGGTGGAGACTTGGCGGCCCTATTGCCGGTATTGGTGCGCGAAGAAACAGAACACGAGCAGGCTCACAGCCATACCGTCTATTTCCTGAGCCTGAACCGGATGTTGACGGCCATGCTGGGGACCGAGGGGCCAGTCGACGAGTCGGATTCCTGGTGGTCGGTTGTCAATCATCAAGGCCGGGTCATTGCGGCATCCGGCCGGGTGCCGACCGTTGGCAGCCTATTGCAGAATCAACACCGCACCGCCGACCACGGGCCCTTTGCTGTGGTTTCCGGCGAGGACCTGGTGGGCAATTGGGCACTGGGTGAGCCGTGGAAAAAATCCCTGTTTGGCAACCAGATGAATCACTGGGTGGTGACTGCCGGTCAGTCCCGGGACTTTCCCCTGGCCTTGTTGATTGGCCATGAAGCCCGGGATCTGAAGATGGCCAGCCTGGGTTATGTGGCGGCTGTCGTAGGCATGGCGCTGTTGGCTTTGGCTATCGCGATATTTGGCGTAACTCGCGTGGTGGGTGGCGTTTCGTCTCGCCTGAGGCTGCTCTCCGAAAACATGGAACAAGTGGCCGAAGGGGACTATACCCGCCGCATTGCCATCCAGGGGCACGACGAAGTCGGCCGCCTGATCAACTATTTTAATCTGATGGCCGTGAGCCTCGATGACACCCAACGTGAGCTGACGGAAAAGACCAGCCACCTCGAGGCGGCCCTGGAAAACCGTCAACTCTTGGATCGGGCCAAGGATGATTTCCTGGTTCTGATTTCCCACGAAGTGCGCACGCCGTTGACGGCGATCATGGGCGGCGTCAACATTCTCAAAAGCATCGTCAAGCGAACCGTGGGTTCTGACCGGGCCGTGCTCGACAAGTTGGATGTGATCGAAGTCGTCAAGATCATCGACAGCAGCGGCGAACGTTTGCATGGTTTCATGAACGATGCGATCCAGATGACCTCGATCCAGTCGAGTGATAAGGAACTCAACCTGAAATGCACCTCGATCAACGGCCTGGTGGAGATGGGGCTGTGCGGGGTTCGCGAGCTGGCCACGATCAGAAATATTGAAGTGGTCAATGGCCTCGATAGCGAGCAGGACTGGCTCGTATTGTGCGACGAAAGAGTCATGAAGTTGGCCTTCGAGAAGATTCTCAAGAATGCCGTGGTGCACAACTACGACGAGGGCCGGGTGATGATTCGTGAGGTGGAAGAGGTGCCTGAGCAGGGACGATTGGGCGAGTCGCCTCGGGCCGAAGATGTTCACCGCTTGATTTCTCAACCGGCGTTTGAGGAATTTGCCGACTTGCCTCTCAAGTGGCGTCTCGTGGAAATATTCAACACCGGCGAGGCCATCCCCGAAGAGCGCCGCGAGGCCTTGTTCGGGAAATTCGAATTGGTGGGACGGATTGAACACCACCAACGCGGCTCTGGTTTGAGCCTGCCCATTGCCCGTTCAGCCATCGAAAACCACGGCGGCCGCGTCTGTGTCCACAGTGTCAAGCTGCAGGGCAATTCGTTCTTCATACTTTTGCCCACCGTGCTGGCCAGCGCATTCGAAACGATTCAGGCGTTGCCGGGCGTCGAGAACGCCCCCGCCTCACCCGCGCGGTTCGGGCAGCAGACAGGGGACGGTGTCGTCGGCGGATCCAGCGATGAAGGTGTCGGCCAGGTGGCTGATCTCGCTGGGCTCAAGGTTGAATTCGATCACCAGGGCCCCACCCTGCCGAGCAGCAGCGACTAGTCCGGCTGCAGGGTAGACGGCGCCCGCAGTGCCGATGACCAAAAAAACTTCGCAAGCGCTGGTCGCCTCGTCCGAGGCCCGCATCACCTCCGGATCAATTCCCTCACCAACCCACACGACTCCTGGCCGCAGCATTCCGCCACACTTTTGGCAGTGGGGCAACAGGGGCATGGGCACTCTTTCATCCAGGGTCTCTTCGCCACAACCCTGGCACCGTACCGTCCAAATAGACCCGTGGTACTCCAGGATGCGAGTGCTGCCAGCCAACCGGTGATAGCCGTCCACATTCTGGGTGATGATCGTCACCTGGGTGTGCGTTTCCAGCTGCGCCAATGCCAAGTGGGCCTCGTTGGGCGCCGAAGCAGCGATGAGCCCGCGCCGCCAGTCGTACCATCCCCAAACCAGTTCTGCATCCTGCTCAAAGGCTTGGGGAGTGGCCAGGTCCTGCGGGCGATAGCGACTCCACAAGCTGTCCTGTTTCCCACGAAAAGTGGGGATGCCACTGGCAGCCGACAAGCCGGCCCCCGAGAGCACAGCTACGGGGGCCCCGGCAGCGATCCGCTCTCTGGCCGGTGCCAATTGTTCGGCGATTGTCACGGATTTCTCCCCCATTGATTGCCGAAAATGTGTTTTGGCCGGATACTGGCCGAAGATAACCCGAAAGGACATTCCTTGACCAGAGATCGTCTCTTGCCCCGAAAGATCATGCCCCTGGGCATGTGGTTGCTGATCACCGTGTGCCTGTGCCTGGGCGAGGTGCCGACGTGGGCGGGCCAGCCGCCAGTGGTTCGTTTCGAAGCCGAATCCCAGGCCGGATGGGCCGTGGCTGAACAGTGCCAGGCCGTGTGGCAGGCCGAAGGCGCTGGTCTTGCCCAGCGCCTGTTGCCCGCCTCTGTTGTGGCCGACACGGTGGTCTGTCTCGTGCTCGAAACTGCCTCGTTCCAGCAGCACTTCGGCACCCGCATCCCGGACTGGGGCGTGGGGGTAGCGGTGGGCACGGGACGCCTGGTCGCCTTGGACCACACGCGCCTGCCGGCTGTCGGCCGCGGAGCCCGCGAAGTGTTCCTGCACGAGATGGTGCACGCCCTGCTTTTCCAGGGTGCTGACGGCCAATGGCTGCCGACTTGGCTGCACGAAGGGGCGGCCATGCACTACGGCGGCGAGTGGCGTTTTGTCGACACCGTATCTTTGGTCATGGATGGCCAGGTGCCTGACCTGAGCCGACTGCAAAGTGCTTTTCCGGGATCAGCCGACCGGGCGGACCGGGCCTACCGCACCAGTCTGTTGGCGGTGGAACGCTTGATGAAACAACACGGTTCTGCGGTAGTGGGCGAACTGGTGGAGGCGACCTCTCGGACCGGTAGTTTTCCGTTGGCCTTTGCCGAAGTCACCGGTGAAACCGATGGAAAATTTTACGCCGATTTTGCTGCAGCCATGCGCCTGCGTTATGGCTGGTTGGTCATGTTGACTCGGTGGCCAGGATTGTTCGTGCTGTTGGCGTTGGTACTGTTGATTGGCGGCGGGCGCAAAATGCTGCTGTCTCGGCGGCGTTTGGCCGAAATGGAAGACGAGGAACCGGCGTCCGGCGAACCGCGCCAAAACTGATACTGAGAACCTTTTTCCCCCTCCGTGTATTGCATTCTGCGACCTCTGCCGAGCGGGAATCCTTCCGCCTGCCCGCTTTTGAACGCTTTTTTAAGTGATAAACACATTCAATACACATTTTAGCGGCAGAATTCGCCCACATGATGTCCTCAACCGCCTGATCCTTCCCTGTCGTTCCCGGCCTTTCCCGGAACGCCGCAAGGGTGCAGTGGTCTGGCACTCCGGTTGCAGTGAATGGAGTGGAACATGCCATCGATTCGATTTCGCATGATTCTTGGACACACATCATCTGGAGAGACGCATCGTGAAATCCCTGAAACCATGGCTCCTCAATTCCGCGCCGGCCGCGCTGCTGGTTCCCATTCTGCTGGTGGGCGTCGCTACCGCTCAGACCGTGGACTACGATCTGCATTGGGCCCCGAGCCCCTTGATCGATGGCGACGGCATTGTGCGCCCCGAAGCAGTGGCCTATGAGGTCTACTTGCGGGTTGGCAGCGGCAAAAGTGAATTGATTGCCACCGTCAGCGATACTGCTTACACCTTGGCCGCCGAGCCCGGTGTGGTGCAGCGCTTGTCCGTGCGTGCGGTTGATGACGAGGGGCGCTTTTCGGCCATGAGTGCAAATTCGGATCCGATCTATTTTGAGGCGACCGAAGAAGACGATCGCGGTCTGCCGGGCATGCCGCCGGTAGCGGAACTGGGCGACAACTACCCCAATCCTTTCAACCCCGAGACCAGGGTCGTTTACGGTGTCCCCGACAATTTGAAGGGCGACGAAACCATGCGCCTGGATATCTACAACTTGCAGGGGCAACTCGTCCGGCACCTGGATGTGGAACGCACTCCGGGCTGGCATGAAGTCATGTGGGATGGCAAGGATGATAACGGTGTCGTCTCGTCCACGGGCATGTATCTGACCCGCTTTGTGGTCGGTTCGATGGTCACGACTTCAAAAATGACCATGGTGAAATAGGGCGCATCCGGGCGCGAACCTTTCCCAAACGCGATAAAATTGCTATTTTAGCCCCTCGTTTCTGCAAATGAGGGGCTTCTGCTTTTTTAAGGATGAAGATGACCGAGATCGAATCCGGGGGACCTTCCCTCATCAAGTTGGGTAAGCTGGCCAATACCAAGGAATTCGACAAACTCGAAAGCCTCTGGGATGAAGCCCTGAACCTCCCCGAATACACCTGGAAAGAACTGCTCCCCATCGCCGGCCAAGTCGGGCGCCAGAACGCCACAGACCGCGCGGAACCCCTGATGATCAAATTGGTGGAGCATGTGGAAGAAAAAGACGGCGCCGCTGCGGCCCTGATCGCCGTGCTTGAGGCGGCCACCCAGCTGCCGGACGGCGGCAAGCTGGTGGGTCATCTGAAGCGCCTGTACGTGAAGGCCTATCCCGATTTTCTCGAGCTGCCGGACCTGTTGGAACTGCTCCTGCCCGAGTCCGGTGATCTGGCCGCTGCGGTCAAGACCATCGAGCTGTACGTGCAGCTTCAGACCGGTGCATTTGCTCTGGAGAACAGCTTCCTGATGCCCGGCATGGTCGAGAGTGTTAATCCGGACAACGGCGTGGTGAGCCTGCTGTTTGAAGACCGCCGGGCCGAATTTGGTCCCGCGACGATTCACAAATTGCGCCCGCGCCCAGCCGACCATTTCCCGGCCATGATTCTGTACGCTCGCGAAAAATTGGTGGTATTGGCCAACGAGGACGCGGTCGGGTTTGTGAAGACCGCACTGCGTTCGACCCGCGAGGGCCGGATCATGTACAAGGAACTGAAGTCCCGCATCACGGATTTGCTGGGCGACAAAGGTTGGAAGGGTTGGTGGGCAACGGCCAAGCCGGCCCTCAAGCGCGACGAGATGATCGGCATGAGCGCGGGCAGTCAGCCTTCGTTCCGCTTGCTGCGTCAAGCCGACAAATTTGAAGACCGCCTGCGCCGCGAATTTGACTTCGCCAAGACCCCACTGGACAAGCTTGTCAAAGTGATGAGCTACCTGGACGAAGTCACCCGGGAAGAGAAAAACGGCACCTGCGACGGTTGCGTGGACGCGGACCTGCTGGTGCATTTTGGCAACGGCGCCGCCAAGGTGGCCGTCGGGGCTTTGAAAGATAATCCGGGCCTGGCTTTGGCTGGCCTGGCGCTGCACGCCGAAGTGGCGGGGCGTGGGGCAGCGGTGGCACGGCCGAATCCCAAAGCGGCAGCCTCTGTCGTGGGGCGCATTGAAGACCTGGGTGGCCTGACCCAGGAATTGCCCGAAGCCTTGCTGCATCGGGTGTTGGCCTATCTGCAACTAGCCATGCCCGATGGCTGGGGCCGTGTCTGGGCTGCGGTTTTGCTGCGCTCTGGCAAAAGGGCGTGCGACTCGATCACCCGTGGCCTGATCGAAGGCAAGCAGACCGAAGCCTTGAAGGGCGCCTTGATCAAGACCGCCGAACGGCCGACTTCGAGCCCGGACTTGATGGGCTGGATGTGGCGCTCCCGCTATGGCAGCGGCGCCGCGTCCCAGTTTGTCCTGAGCCTGGAAGAACTGCCGGAATCCCGCATGGCCGACAGCATGTTCAACCTGCTGGATTCCATCGGCAACCTCTATGGCATGTCGCTGGAAGAGAAGCATCTCAAGGTTCTGGAAAGTGCTCGGGCGGCCTTGGCCACTCAGCACAACCGTCCCTTGCTGGGCTTGATTGACCAGGCTGACCGCCGCGAAGCCATCCGGCTGAAGGGTATCCTGGAAAACAACGCCGGACTCAGCCCCGCCCAGCGCACCCAGTTGCTGGGCTACCTGCGCAGCAAGTATGGCGACATCTTCATCGAGATCACGCGCGAGTGGGAAGAGGCGGCCACCATCTATACGACCGAAGATGGTTTGCGCACCTATCAGGACGCCCTGAACCACATCGTGGATATCGAAGTGCCGGAAGTGGCCAAGCAGATTGGCGAGGCCGCGGCCCATGGCGATTTGTCGGAGAACGCGGAATACACCGCGGCTTTGGAAAAACGCGACCAGTTGGCCAGCCGGGCGACCCGTATGAAAAACGAATTGCTGCTCGCCAGGGTCATCAACCTGGAAATGTCGGGCAGTGATTTTGTGAACATCGGCACCCGCGTGACGGTGCACGCGATTGAGGCCGACGTCCAAGAGGTGTACACTTTCCTGGGACCGTGGGACACCGAAGTGGAAAACAAAGTGCTGAACTACCAGGCACCACTGGCTTTGGCCTTCATGGGGTCAAAAGTCGGCGATACGGTGAGTTTTGGTGAAGGCGATGAGAAACGTACTTGGGAGATCCAGGAGATCGTGCCGGCTGTCTGATAATTGAGCAGACGGGTGGCGCTTGAACTCACATCGAGTACAGCCGCACTGGGAAAAATATTCCCGGTGCGGCTTTTCTCGTTCAGGTGGCAGGGATCATTCTGCAGGAAGGTCGCTCTGTCAAGACACTGTATGCCTAAAAATGCACGAAAAAGACAATAAACCCCCTCGGAAAATCTGTAAATATGCGCTAGGTGATTTCTTTCTCATCCGGAACGCAAATTGCGAAACAGCCTTCGGGAAAACCCGCATGCCCCGATAAGGGGTTCCGTGTTTGCTGTTCGCTTTGCACCGCATTGGGAGAGGTAATGGCGCAGGTTAAAACAAAAAGACTCGGCCAGATTCTGGTGGATGCAGGGACGATCACGGCTGAAAAGCTGGACATGGCCCTGCGCGAGCAAAGCCAGACAGGTGAAAAGCTGGGCATGACCCTGCAACGTCTGGGGATCTGCTCGGAAAAGGAAATCGCCAAGGTTCTGGCCGGACAGGCCGGGGTCGAGTGCATCGAACTGCCCCAGGTCGAAGTCGATAGCAAGGCGCTGGAGCTGGTCGCCCGCGAATTTGCGGAAAAACGTTCGCTGATGCCCCTGCACCTGACCGGCAGCACGCTTCAGGTGGCCATGGCCAACCCCCTGGATTTGATGACGACTGACGAATTGTCGCGGCTGACGGGCAAGTACATCGAAGTTGTGCATGCGCCTGAAAGCGAGATCAAGGACGCCCAGACCCGCCACTACGGTATGAACGCCGACGACGCCAGTGAGGCACCGCACCTGATCAAGATGGCCAAGGATGCGTTGGCGAGCGGCGTGAAACTTGGGGACGAAGATTCGCCCTTTATCCGGCTGACCGACATGCTCATCCGCAGGGGCGTGGTCGAGGGCGCCACTGATATTCATATCGAACCCGAAGAAAAAGTCCTGCGTTGCCGTTACCGCATCGACGGCGGACTGACTCAGGGAGCTATCCTGCCCCGTGAGTTGCTGACCATTGTCATCACCCGCATCAAGATCATGGCCGAGATGGACATTTCCGAAAGCCGCGTGCCCCAGGATGGTCGCATCCTGTTTGACACCGGGCGGCGCAAAGTTGACTTGCGCGTTTCGACATTTCCCACGGTGCACGGCGAGGGCATCGTTTGCCGAATCCTGGACAAGGAAGCCCTCATTGTGGGCCTTGATCGGTTGGGCATGCCCGACGACATGGGCGAGCAGTTTCGCCGGGATATCACCAAGCCCAACGGCATCATTCTGGTGACGGGCCCGACGGGGTCCGGCAAGACCACCACGCTGTATTCGGCCCTCACATTTCTGAACAAACCCGATACGAAGATCATCACCCTGGAAGATCCGGTTGAGTACGAATTGCCGGTGATCAATCAAGCCCAGATCAATACCGCCCAGGGGTTCACTTTTGCCAAGGGACTGCGCGCGATTTTGCGGCAGGATCCAGACATTCTGCTGGTGGGTGAAATCCGGGATGTGGAGACGGCGCAAATGGCCATCCGGGCGGCTTTGACGGGACATCTGGTGTTCAGCACTCTGCATACCAACAGTGCCGCCGGCGCCATTCCGCGCCTGTTGGACATGGGCATCGAGCCGTTCCTGTTGTCGGCCACCCTGGTTTCGGTGGTGGCGCAGCGGTTGATCCGCACGATTTGTCCCGAGTGCGGCGAGTCGGTGAAGCCGGATGCGGCCGACCTCGAAGCGATGAATTTGTCGGAGGCCGACGTGGCCATGCTGGCCGGGGCCAATACCCGTGAGGGCAAAGGCTGTTCCATCTGTCGCCAATCCGGCTACCGCGGGCGCATGGCCATTTTCGAATACCTGTCCATCGACAATGAGATCCGCACGATGGTCGCCGAGGGTAAGGATGGCGGAGCCATTGCCGCGGAGGCCGAGCGCCAGGGACAACGCTCTTTACGGGATGATGGCCTGGTCAAATACCGCGACGGGCTCACCACTCTCAAGGAAGTCATGAAGGTGGTGACGTGAAAGAATTCCGCTACAGCGCCATGACCGCCGCCGGCCAGACCGTGACCGGAATTCAACGGGCGGTTGACGCCGAAGCATTGGCCAGTGAGCTGATGCAGCAGGGGCTGGTCCTTTTGGGCACCAAGCGCACCCTCGGTGCCTGGACCCACGCCTTCTCTCCGGCTCATCGGGCCGCCAAAAAAGAAATGCGGGACTTCACCCAACACATGGCCACTTGCCTGGGCGCGGGCATCACCGCGGTGCAGGCCATTTCTGATTTTCAGGAGACCACCGAGGGCCTGTTCAACGAAGTGCTCAACGACCTCAAAGGTGATGTCAGCAGTGGCACGCAGTTGGACGACGCTTTGGCTCGCCATCCCGACTTTTTTCCGCCGGTGTATCTGGCTCTGGTGGCGGCCGGTCAAAACTCGGGGGGACTTGATGAAGCGTTCAACGAGCTGGTGCGATACCTGGAGTGGAGCGAAGACCTGCGGGCCCAGACGACCCAGGCGTTGATTTATCCAGCCATGCTATTGGTCGGCATCATCGGCCTGTTATTGTTGATGATGCTGTTCGTGATGCCGCGCTTCGAGGCTATTTTTGACGGCGCGAATTTTGAGCTGCCCACACTGACTGTGCGCATGATGGCCGCCGGCAATTTCATGGGACGTTGGTGGTGGGCCATCTTTGGGGTCATCACCGGCCTGTCCATCGCGGCGCAAAGCTATTTCTCCACTGAGCGTGGCGCCATGTTCCGCGATGGCATGTTGCTGCGCATTCCGGTCATTGGCCAATTCCAGACCAAGTTGGCGTTGTCCCGCTTCGCGAAGACTTTTGCGCTGATCTCAAGTTCCGGCGTCGATCTGCTGCGCCTGTTGGACCTGATGGGCGGCGTGGTTGGCAACCGGGTGATTGCCCGGGACATCGCCACCATCCGGCTGCGGGTGGCTACTGGTGAATCTCTCACCGAGGCTTTTCAAGGCGCTCCCGTGTTTCCCCCGATGGTGCAACGCTTGGTGGCGGTGGGCGAAAAAACCGGCTCGTTGGACACCTCGTTGCTGAAAGTTTCTGAGCATTTGGACAAGGAAATCCCGCGGGATCTAAAAAAGGTGTTCAGCATTTTTGAGGGTGTCGTCATTGCCGTACTCGGCGTGATGGTTTGTGTGGCGGCGCTGTCGCTGCTGATGCCGATCATGTCCATCCGGGCCGATGTGGGGTAGGTGCATATGAAATCAAGACAACCGAAATTCGACACACGCGGCTTAGGCCGGACGGGGTTCACCCTGATCGAGGTCGTGGTCGCCGTGGCCATCATTGCCATCCTGGCCGGCACGGTCACGCCACTGGTTTTTCGCGAGGTTCAGCGGGCGCGTGAAGAGGCGACCTATTCGGAATTGGAAACCCTGCGCGATGGCATGTTGGAATTCTACGAAGACACGGGCCGCTTTCCCAGCGAAGCCGAGGGCCTGCTGGCTCTGGTCAATGATCCGACCGTCGTTGGCTGGGCGGGCCCGTACGTGGGCAACGGCGCGGGTGATCCGGCCGTCGAAGTGACGACCGACGCCTGGGGCACGGTGTACCAGTATGACTTCGGCCCGACGACAAATCCGGCGGGCGCGGCCCAGGCCTTGGTCGTCAGTGCGGGCAGTGATCGGTCCCTGACCATGGGCAGCATCGGCAATACCTGGAATCTTTCGGTGACCGGCGATGATCTGCACGCGCTGGTGGTGGCAGGGCCCTTGGAGCGACGCAAAATGCGGGCGGCCCAAGCAGAGATGGAAGCGATCGGTGCTGCTGGCCGGGACTTCTTTGGTGACCAGGCGGCCTTCCCGGCGAGCACCGCCGACCTGACCGACACCTACATGGATCCGGGTTTGAATGGCGGGTCCTATATCGATCCCTGGAACACGGTCTACCAGATGACGGTCGATACCGGCGGCGCCCAACCGCCCGACTTGGTGATCCGCAGTTTTGGTCCCAACCAGGTCGACAACAACGGTGGGGGCGACGACATGACTTTGAACATCAGTTCGGTGCCACCGGCGCGAGGCACCACCCGGTACCGACTCGAAGTGGCCCAGTTGCTGTTGAATCAAGATCCAAACCTAGCGCTGACGGGCAATTGGGCCGTGACCGATCGCGGCGCCCTGAATCTGGCGGCAACTTTTGACAACGACGGCTGGGGACGCGAGTACCAGCTGAACGTGAATTCGCGGCTGATCTATTCCACGGGCGCTGACGGCGTCGCGGCGACCACAGCCGACAACATTCCGGTAGGCGCGGGGCCGTAGGGTCCGCCCCAGGAAAGGCAAAGCAAGTGAGCAAACAAACGGGATTCTGCATTCGCCGAGACGAGGATGGACTCGTCGGCGCATCCATTGCGACCACCGGACAAGGCTGGCGGGTGGATGAACTCTCCCACGCCGCGACCGACGGTTCTCTCGCCCGGGAACTCAAAGGCGCCATGGCCAAGTCCGTGACTCCGATCACCTGGTTGTTGGGCGATGACGATGCGAGCATGTCTCACTTGAATATGCCGAAGCTGCGCCAGAAAGCGTTGCAAGCGGCCTTCGCCGGTAGCCTGGCCCGTGATCATGGCGGCAAGCCAGGGGATTGGTATCTGAGTTGGAAAGCTTTGCCTCTGCAGGGCGGGGCCGCGGCCCGAAGTCAGCAACCGTACGTGCTATACCAGACGGCCAAGGCGGGCGCTGACTCAATCCTCAACGAAGCTCGCGGTTGGGGTGCTGCGGTGGAGCGGATGTTGCCGGGGCATCTGGCCCTGGACCTTTTCTACCGTGCCCATGGCCCGGAACGTGAAGACCACTCGGTTTGGAATCTGGTCTTTGTTGGCGAGAAAAAACAATTCCTCTGTGTATCGACCCAGGACAGCCAGTTGGTGATCCGCAATCTTCCGGCCAATCTGTCAACGGATGACGACGGGCAGGAATACCTGGAACGTTTGGCGACGGAAATCGAACGTTCGGCATTTTTTGCCCGCCAAACCGAGCACAGCCCCGAGGTGCAAAAAATCATCGTCTGTGGCGACCCCAAAGTGGCGGCGCCCCTGGCGGCTCTCTTGGCGGAGAACTCGTCGGTGCCGGCGGTGCATTGGCCCATTCAGGAGATGTTTGAATGGGGCCCGTACGAACAACAAGCCGACGACCTGTTGGTTTTGGCCGGAGCCGTTTTGGCTTTGGGCAAGACGCCATTCAACCTGCTGCCGGGCAAGGGTCGCCTGCACTTCAGCCGCAGTCTGCGGCGTCAGGTGCTCGTCGGTGCCACCACATGCGCGGTGGCGGCGGTTCCTTTGCTGATGGTTGGTGGCATCGTCACCGCACACATCCAGGAAAACTATCTGACCAGGGCCAAAGGCCGGCTGGCTGAAGCTCAAGAGCGGGCCCATCAGGCGGAGATCGCCTACGACGCGCAAAATGTCCTGTTGGCCCGCGAGGACCGGATCCGGCATTTCGCCCGCACGCGACCGGATTTTGAAGACGTTTTGCTGCGCCTGGCGGCCTTGACGCCCGGGGAAGTGGTTTTTAAGGATCTGCAAGTGCGCGAACAGATGAATGGACGCTTCCGGTTGCAACTGGAAGGCGAGAGCCAGGCGGGTTCTGGAGAAATTGCCCAAGGTGCATTCCTCGATTTCATGTCCGCCCTGGACGAGTGCGATTTCCTTTCCCGCCAGGGCGAACCGAGGGTGATGCAGATCGTCCCCGGCGAAAAAAGCGGCGTCAAAAACACACTGCCCAAGACGACGATGTTCCAACTGGATTTGACCTGGCGCGGCCAGGACAAGGGAGAAATCTGACATGGCTAAAACCAAGAGCACCCGCAGGGTTTCTCGGCGCTCCTTGTTGCTGGGAGTCGGTGTCCTGGCCTGGATAGGTATCCTGGTTGGGGTGGCGATCCCGGCCTGGCAACACGCTGCTGCCCAGCACAAGGA
>JADGEP010000280.1:0-3155 GCA_016744275.1 Candidatus Krumholzibacteriia bacterium
AAGCGGGCCAATCAGACCCGTCAATCAGTCGCGTCATCGTTGTCGTCATTGCCAGTGAGGTTGCGGGTTGCCAACCGGCGGATATCCCACCATTGGTCAACCACTCCCAACGCCACCGCTATAAATATCCCCGGCTTCACCAGGATTGTCCCCAGAATCACCCAGTAGATCACCTGTCGCAGCGTGCCCATCGTTCGCCTGGTCACGTACACCTGAATGGCCAGTCCCTGCACACTCAGGATAAAAGCGGCCAGCAGGGCCAGATTGTATCCCGCCTTGCTGAGGGCCGGTTGATGAACAAAGGACATGCCCAAGCCCACAACCAACAACCAAACCAGGTAAAACGGCAGGCGCCATTCGGTGAAGGGCGGCAAGGCCCACCGCCGTGGCTTTTGGCCCCCGGCTTTGGCCAGCAACCAAACCAGGACCAGGATGATAGCCGACTGTCCCAAGGCCCCGACCGCTAAAACGAACGGGTACATCTTCGTCAGTTGGACTTTCATGCTGTCCAGGCTGCGCCTGGTCTCTCTCAGGAGACGGTCCTTCTCAGCCTCGGCCAAATCAGAGGGCATGCCCTCTGCCATCATTTCCATCACCGAGTCGCCGGTCAACTGCATGTGCTCTTCGATCGGCATTTCCACCGCAGCGAAGATCAACAGCGGAGCCATGACCAAAGCCATGGCCGCCAAAGCGAGGTCTGGGCGCCAACGCATTCCCAGAGCCACTCCAGCCAGCAATCCTGCCACCACGTTGCCCAGGTATTGCCACACCATTTCGTGAGGCAATACCAACCAGCAGATCACAAACCAAAGGGCCGCGCCTGCCAGCGCCAAGCGGTGTGGTCGCCCCAGCAAGAGCGCTCCGCCCCACACTACCGACACCACAATGGGTGAAGGCATGAGAACCAGAAGCCCTAAACTGGCCACTGCTGACGACGAATCTCCGATCGCCACCACCGCTGAATAAAACCAGGTCAAAGACAAGGTCACCAGCAGCGCCACCAACGGAGTTGCAAATCCCGGCCAACGACCGGTCATGCCCGGGTTCGGCATGAAAGTGCCGAACTACCAGTAGCCCAGGGCTACCGGTAGTATTCCTTCGCGAATGGCAGCAAAGCCAAGTGACGAGCGCGCTTGATGGCAATGGCCAACGGGCGCTGGAACTTGGGAATGGTGCCCGTATTGCGACGGGGAGCAATCTTGCCCCGCTCGGTCACAAAACGCCGCAAGAACTCGTCGTCCTTGTAGTCGATGGCAATCATGCCGGTCTTGCTGAAGAAACAGACTTTCTGTTTTCCGTGCCGTCTCTTCTTTTTCTTTTTCTTGATCCGAAGATTTTTACGTGCCATCGGATTCTCCTTTATTCATAAGTCCAAAATCACAATACCCTGCGGATGGCATCAAGCCACTACTCCGCAGCGCCGGCGTTCTCATCGGGACGGTTCTGACGGCGCTTAGCCATCGCAACGCGGTTCCGCTCTTCCCATTCCTCGTCAACAACAACCAGGTGACGCAACACCTGATCATCCAAACGCAGGAACTTGTCGAGCTCGGCCACGACCGTGCCTTCACTCTTGAACTTGAGGAACATGTAGTTCCCCCGGCTCTCGTACTGGATTTCGTAGGCCATACGGCGCACGCCCCAGTGGTTCACTTGGGTGATTTCCCCATTGTGATCCGCCAGGATCTCCTTGACGCGGTTGACGCGCACTTCCATCTCGGTCTCAGGCTGGTCGGCCTTCAAGATGAAAATCAATTCGTACTTTTTCACTGGTAACACCTCCCCTCGGACTGAATGACCCGAAGCTCTATTCGCTAAGTCCGGCCAGTTGATGGCCATTCCGCGTCAGCCCGGGTAGGGATGGAAAACACAGCTTGCGCTGGTTATTGGGTTTTTCAGGGCATGCTCCGCCCTGTGCCGTCGGAAACGGCGAATCGGCAATATATCGACCGCCCGCGCCAATGGCAAGGAATTATCCGCGACTCTCCGGCCGGATGCGCCGGTTGAATCGCGAAATGGTCCGTTCAAAGCTCTCGGCCAGCCAAAACTCCAGCGCCGATGCCGCGTGATCAATCAGGCCTTTGACGGCCGCTATCTCTGACTCTTCAAAATCGGCCAGGACATAGTCCGGCCAATCTTCGGGTGGCACGGGCGCCTCCAGAGGGGCAATTCCCAGCCGCAAACGCGGAAAAACATCGCCACCCAGGCACTCGATGGCCGATGCCAGCCCATTTTGGCCGCCACTGCGGCCTTGCGCCCGCAACCGCACTGATCCCAGCGGCAATGCCAGATCATCGCAAACAATGAGCGGCCGCACCCCCGTCACCGGCTCCACGTCGGCCAGCAACTCGCCGTCCTCACCCCATTGCGGCACGGCTTCGGGCTGCCCCGTCAGCGGCACCGCCTGCCGCTGCGACCAGTCTACCAGAGCCTCGCCACTCAGGTTCATATAGGTCATGGGTTTGATCAGCGCGACATCCGGACCGCCGGCCCAAAGGTGAGTCTTGCTTCCGGTCTGGAATTCCCAATCCATGCGGCTCGCCAGTTCATCCAGCACCATGAAGCCCACATTGTGTCGGTTGCGGGCGTACTTCAGCCCGGGATTGCCCAAACCGGCGATAACTCTGGTCTGTTGATCGTTCACCATTGCGCCTCCTCGCCGGCCACCTGCAATAAAAGAACAGCCGACCCCAAAAGGCCGGCTGTCTTGAACAATTCTGACGATCCAGGACAATTCTGACGATTCAGAAGCTGAATCGAAATCCGGTCGAGTCCTCAGAGATCCTAGTCCTCGGATTTCTCTTCGCCGCCCTCTTCGCCTTCGCCCTCGGCGCCTTCGGCACCTTCTTCGCCTTCGAGGCCCTCTTCTTCTTCAACTTCTTCTTCGAAGATGGAAGCAGGCTTGATGTTCAGCACCAACATCTCGGGATCGGTGACGATTTCGCCCACGGGCACCTTGACGTCCTTGATGAACACCTTGTCGTTCAGTTCCATCTCGCTGATGTCAATTTCGATGACTTCAGGCAACTGGCTGGGACGGCAGCTCAGTTCAATGGCATCCAGGGACAGGGCCACCGAGCCCTCGCCCGACTTGACCGTTGCATTCGTGCCGACAACCGACACCGTAACGGCCACGGTCACCGGCTGGCCACGGG
>JADGEP010000280.1:3165-5414 GCA_016744275.1 Candidatus Krumholzibacteriia bacterium
ATTCCGCGGAATCCAGCTCGAGGCATTCGGCGGCACGGTCATTGCCGTACACAACGGCGGGCACCCGACCAGCAGCGCGGCTGCGGCGATTGGCGTTCTTGCCAGTGGTGGACCGGGGGTGGATGTTCAGATTAACGAGACCCATGGTAATGCTCCAGATTCAATGGCCCGGAAGTTTGACCGGGACCGACAAAAGGGCTCGCCGCTCGCGCGACAAGGAACCTTTCGGCGTACTGCCTTCAAAATGGGAAAACTGATCCGCCAGCCACTAAGGGCCGAAGATTCCGGAGACGCTACTCCGACGGACGCCAATGATCCCGCAAAATGATCGCTTAAATAAGCACCTGTTTTCAACGATGTCAAGCTGGGCACCCGCCCAATCAGACAAACAGGGCGCTCACTGTCTTCTCCAGGTGGATCCGCTCGATGGCCTGGGACAGCAAGGGAGCGATGTCCAGGACCTTGATCTTCGAACATTGATCGTGCCTGTCGAAAGGAATCGTATTGGTGACAACGATTTCCTTGATCTTCGAAGCGCTCAGGCGCTCCAAAGCCTTGCCCGAAAACAAAGGATGCGTGCAAACAGCGGTCACTGAAAGGGCCCCCTGCTCTTCAACGCAGACCCGCGCGGCATCCGTCAGGGTGCCGGCGGTGTCGATCATGTCGTCAAAAATGACGACATCCTTGCCCCTGACGTCGCCAATGAAATTCATGACCACCGCCTCATTGGCCCGCGGCCGGCGTTTGTCGATGATGGCCAACCCGGCATCCAGGCGTTTGGCGAAAGCCCGGGCCATCTTGATCGACCCCACATCCGGCGCCACGACGGCCAGATTGTCGTTGGTCTGGCCTTCAAAATGGGACAACAGGACCGGCGCCGAGTAGATGTGATCCAGCGGGATGTTGAAAAAACCCTGAATCTGAGGTGCGTGCAGATCGATGGTCAGCACTCGGTCTGCTCCGGCGGTCGAGATCAGATCCGCCATGAGCTTGGCACCAATGGGCACCCTGGGCTGGTCCTTACGATCCTGTCGTGCGTATCCAAAATAGGGAATGACCGCCGTCACCCGACGACACGAGGCGCGCTTGACCGCATCGATCAGCAACAGCAGTTCCAGGATGTTTTCGGCTGGTGGCATGGTTGGCTGCACGATGAATGCATCGGTGCCGCGGATGTTTTCGAGCAGCTTGATCTGGATTTCGCCATCGGAAAACCGGCTGGCTTCAACACTCAAGGGGGTGATATTGAGATTCTCGGCGATGCGTTGGCCCATTTCGGGGTGGGCGGTGCCACTGATCACAACCATGTTGTTGTGCATGGATCTTCCTTCGCTGAGGGCCCGAGCAGCCCGGATTCCGGTGGTCTGGCTGTCGGAACGCAACAGTACAAAAAAGACCCAGCCTCAGCAACGAGAAATGCGAAAACGGGGAGCCTTTGGGCAAAAAAAATCCCCACCAAACCGGTGAGGCATCTAATGAACAGTGATTGTCATCAAAAAAGTGAAGGTTGGCTGGTTGGGGCGGCAGGATTCGAACCCGCGAATGCGAGGACCAAAACCTCGTGTCTTACCACTTGACGACGCCCCAGCCAGAACCAATTCACATCAACCAATAAACTCACATCAACCAAGAGTTGTCCCCTGGGTGTTCAAAATCAGTGTGGTCAGCTGATCAATTTCCCCAAATAAAAGCATGAAACCGGCTGGGGCAAATACAAATTCTTCAGCACCCAAAACAAGCCACGATCAAAAGCGCTCTTCCATCATCGCGTGATCCTCGTCGTCATCAAAATGACCGTGGCGGCTCGGAGGGGGGATCTCCCCATTCTCCACCCGTTTGATCTCCTGACGATAGGCTGCAATGACCTGGTTTTCCATCCATTCGCGAGTCGCCATATTGATCGGATGGGCGATGTCCTGAAACGTCCCATCCTTACGTTTGCGGCTCGGCATGGCAATGAACAACCCGGATGCGCCCTCAATGACCTTCAGTCCGCGGATCACAAAGGCATTTTCCAAGGTGATGCTGGCAAACCCCTTGAGCTTGTTATCGTCGCGCAAAGTAATCCTGATTTCGGAAATATCCAAAATTTCTCCCTCTCCATTGCGTGACTGGCCCCCAATGCAGACGAGCCGCATGTTTGACCAAAACAATCACCACGAGGGTCGTTCAGGATCTCCCATCTGTCCGTTCAACACCGGCCGGATGGGGCCCGACGACCTTAACGTACAAACCCGCTTCTGCAAACT
>JADGEP010000281.1:0-366 GCA_016744275.1 Candidatus Krumholzibacteriia bacterium
CACCACCCTGGACGAGGGGCACATCCGAGTGAGTATCGAAGACAATGGCGTAGGCATTCCCAAGGCGGATCAGGAGAAGATCTTCAATCTCTTCCACACGACCAAGCCCGCCGGCAAAGGCACCGGGCTGGGGCTGTCCATCGTGCATGATATTCTGCATCGGTTGGGTGGCAATGTCCGGGTAGTAAGCGAACCGGGCCAATGGACCCGGTTCGTAGTGGAGATTCCGCTGGTGCCGCCGGAGACGCCGTTGCCGGATCCTTCGGTGAGCATACCATCGAGAACAGCTATATACTTTTTCTCTGTATTTCTTTGTTCGAACTGCCTGGAAATGTTTCTGTGTGCTTCTCTGGTTCGTGCAAGAAT
>JADGEP010000281.1:376-5392 GCA_016744275.1 Candidatus Krumholzibacteriia bacterium
CGCGTAGCGCATCCAAATCATTGCGCAAAGCGTCCAGCTTTCTTAGAAACTCGCCTTTTTTGTTGGCGGCCAGCTGAGAGGCTTGCTCGCGGTACAGCTGAATTCCCTGACCCAGATTCTTACGGACTTCTTCGGTGGCGCTGTCCTTGGCCGCGGCCAACCCATCACGCTTGCGTTCGAAGTCCGTTTTCATCCGGTCCACGTGCAGCGACAGTTCCTTGAGGAACATGTGCGGCCGGCCGTCTTTCAGGGGCAACTGGGCGCGTCCATAAATGTGGTCGACCATCTCCCGCAAGCGCGCCACTCGGCTGAAATAAACCGTATTGGGGCCACAACAGACGGCGGTGCGGGCCATGGGGTCAATCTCATTGGGAATCGTGGCGGCGCCGGCCAGATCGTGGCAGATGCAGGCCTTGGCCACGACATGGTCGGTCGCGTCCGCCTGAAAAACCGGGCTCTCGAGAGGAGCATCAGTCAGCGAAGTCAGCTTGCGGCGCTGGTAGTTTCGGCTGGCAGTGCAGATGGGCACCTTGGTGAATTCGGTGTTGGAAACCAGAAAACCTTTGGGGCATTCGCTGCCCGGTTTTCCTTCGTCGATGCGCGTCAGGCGCACCTCTTCGCTGCTCGAAGTTTTCAGGCACCAGAACGGCACGCCCAAAGGAGAGGCATCACTCAGGTGCACGTCCTTCTCTTCGGCTTCGCTCACTTTTTTCAGGTGTTTTTCGTCGATGTTCACGACTTCCGGCACCAGCAGGAAGGGGCTGCCCCAGCCCGTGCCGTCGACCTGATATTTTTCTTCCAGCATGTGGTTTTCATCGGCAGTGCCGATGCCACCCTGCACCGTGACGCGCAGATCCATCTGGTCTTTGGGCACCGCGCGGCCGCTGTCGGTCAGGGCCTTGGTCACGATATCGTGCAACTGTTCGCGCAGCTCGTCGCGTTTTTCCTTGAACTCTTCGAGCACCGGGCCAAGCAACGCCCCTTTGCCACCAAACGCATGGCCGCCACAGTTGAGGCCAGATTCGATGCGGTATTCGCTCACCCACAAACCTTTGCGGGCCAGCAGTTTTCCCTGCACCACGGCAGAGCGAAAGTCGCCCACCTTCAGAATGATGCGCTTGCGGATCTCGCCTTGTTCGTCGGGAAAGAAATCGCCAAACTCAGCCAGATAGTTGAACAACCGGCGGTTCAGGCCCGCCGATAAAATCAAAGACGACTTCAAGCGGCTGTTCGCATATCCACGCAACGCGCTCATCGCGTCGGCAAACGCCGGCGGCAACAACTCGCCGTTGCGCATGCGGTCGCGATCCAGCTTGGTCATGATATTCACGTCAATGGCACCGGCGCTGAGCTTGTCTTTCAATACCGCTTGCAATCGAGCCCGTTCGGCGGGATCAGCCGCCGCCTTCATGTTCTCATAAGCGACGCGCAAAGGCGAGTCGGGCAGCATTTCAAAATAGCGATTCAGGTCGCTGCCTTTTTCGAACAGCGAGCCGCGCAACTTGTCCATCTGGCCGTGAACCATGTCGTCCATCATGTTCAGGTACGACGTGATGCGCAGGGCACGCGAATCTTCAGCATCGTTGCTGATTTCATCGTACGTGCGGCCCGAAGTGCGGCTCAATCGCTGGCGCATTTGTTCGATCAGAACATCATCGACCAGCGATACGACGGAACTGATGCCGTAACGCGCCACCTTCAAAGGGGTGTCGATTGTAAATCCGGTGCCCATCACGGGTATATAAAACCGGTGCACGGGCTGTGTCAGGGGATGGCTCATGGCATACCGCTCCTTCAAGTTCTGTTTGGTCAAAAGATCACATTAACCATCCAGAAGCGCCAGTATCTCCGCCGTTTTTTCTTCCATCAGGGCCTGATCGGCCCGGGATTCCACATTCAGCCGGATCACGGGCTCGGTATTGCTTTGGCGCAAATTGAAGCGCCAAGCGCCCATATCCATGCTGATTCCGTCGGTCTGGTCGATTCCCTTGGCCTCAGGGCCGTACTTTTTCTCGATCCGGTCCAGGGCCGCCGCCGGGTCGTCCAGGCGCCGATTGATTTCGCCGCTGGCCGGATATGCCGCCTGCATCGCCGCCACCAGAGCCGAAAGCGGCTTGCCCGTGACCGTCATTTCTTCCAAAACCGACAGCCAGGGCAGCATGCCCGTGTCGCAATAGGCAAAATCCCGGAAGTAATGATGGGCCGACATTTCGCCGCCGTATTCTGCATCTTCCTGGCGCATGCGTTCCTTGATAAATGCGTGGCCCGTCTTGTTCATGATCGGGCGCCCACCGGCAGCGGTGACGATGTCCACCGTATTCCACAACAGGCGCGGATCGTGCACAATTCCACCGCCCGGATTGCTGCGTAAAGCCGCGGCGGCCAGCAGGCCAACCAGGTAATATCCCTCAATGAAATCGCCCTTCTCATCGAAGAAGAAGCAACGATCGAAGTCGCCATCCCAGGCCAAGCCCAGGTCCGCACCGTGCTCGCGCACCGCGTCGGCCGTGGCCGAACGGTTGTCGGGCAGTAACGGGTTGGGAATGCCGTTGGGGAAGTTGCCATCCGGCTCGTCAAAAACGTGAATGAACTCGCAGGGCAAGGCCGCCGCGATGGCCCGCACCACTGGACCGGCACAACCATTGCCGCCATTGGCCACCACCTTCAGCGGTTTGAAGGTGTCGACCTTGTATTTGCCCAACAGGTACTGCACGTATTCAGCCTGGATGTCCTCACGGGTCACCTTGCCTGGAGTGCTGACCGGTTCCATGTCGCAATCGATGGCACCGGTGCCGATTTCATTCAGGCCGCTGTCACCACTGATAGGTTTGGCCTCATCCCGGACCAACTTCATACCGTTGTGATCCATGGGATTATGGCTGGCAGTGACCATCACGCCGCCATCAAGCTCCCTCGCAAAAGTCGTGTAGTAAACCATTTCCGTACCGCATTCACCGATATCCAGAACATTGGCCCCGGCGTCGGTCAGGCCACGGGTCAGTTCGCGGCACAACTCTTCGCTGGTCAGGCGGCAATCGCGTCCCACGACAAAGTTCTGCCCCTTCAAATAACGCGCCGTGGAAAGCCCCACGCGGTAGGCCAGATCAGTATTCAGTTCTCCCGGCACCTTGCCGCGAATATCATAGGCTTTGAAACAGGCTGGTTTGGTGGACTTTTGGGCCATGGAATTCGAACTCTCCTGAATCCGGTTGCGACCGGATTTTCATAAGGGGCGACAGATTTCTTGTGATTCGCTCTCTGTGTGAGTAGCATGAAAACATCAGCTCGGCAAGAGGGGGCTCTATACCGCCGACGAGAAATTGTTCCAAACCTGTCTCGAATCAAAATCCGGAGGAAGAAATGAAGAAGCTGTTGCTGCTGACCATCACCGTGTTGGCCGCCCTGACCGTCACTGGTTGCGTGAATTTCCAAAGCCACACCGACATCCAAAGCGATGGTTCCGGCGTTGCCCAGATGAGCATGTCCATGTCGCCTTCCATCCAGGAAGCCCTGGCCGAGATGAAAGCGATGGATTCCAGCCAGGCCGACGAGATGGACTTTCCCCTGCTGGACGACCTGCAGAAAGACAAGATCGAGAAGGCCGCCAAGGGTCGGGGCGTGAAGATCAAAAAGTTCGAAAAAGCCATGGTTGACGGCCGTGAGACAGTTGAAATCGTCATGGCCTTTGACGACCTCGAAGGCCTCAGCTATGTCATGAACCGCGTGATGGGCGACGGCGCCAGCAACGACGGCATGGGCATCTTCGACGCTGGCGACGGCAACTACGTTCTCAAGCAGACCACCTACGACTTCCCGGTCGAAGATGTGGTCGAAGAAGAAGTTGAAGAAGAATCGGATCCCATGGAAGACATGCAAAACATGGACCCCGAACAGATGCAGAAGCAGATGGAAATCATGGGCAAGCTCATGGGCGCCATGGCCGAACTGGACGTCAGCTTCCAGATCACCGTGCCCGGCGACATCATCAGCAGCAACGCCCCGACGACCGATGGCCGCACCAGTGTGTGGTCCATCAACTCCAGCAATATGATGACCATGGACCAGGATATGGAGCCTGAGATTGTTTTCTCGGGTAAGGGCCTGAAACTGAAGCCCATGACGGAATAGGCAGGATCATGACACTTGCACAGACCCTGGCCGCCCTGAAAAAAGAAGGCACGGTCCAAAACACGAAGGTGTACGGCAATCACGGCGTCACCGGCGCCATGTATGGCGTCAGCTATGCCGCCTTGAAAAAGCTGAAGAAGAGCATCGGAACCGATCATGCCCTGGCCAATGGCCTGTGGCAGAGCGGCAACCACGACGCCCGCGTCCTGGCCTGCATGGTGGCCGACCCAGCCGCCATGAAAGCCAAAGATCTGGATGCCTGGGTGCGCGGTATCGACAACTATGTTCTTTGTGACGCCTTCGCCGAAGTGGTCGCCCGATCCGGCCTGGGTCTGCGCAAGTTTGAGATTTGGAAAAAACGCAAAAGCGAATACGTGTCCACCGCAGCCTGGAATGCGTTGTGTTCAGCGACAACATATGAAGACGGCGCGGCCATCAGCAATGACTTCGCCGTGACCCAGCTCAAACACATCGAAAACGAGATCCACCACCAGCCCAACCGCACCCGGCACAGCATGAACCAGGCCTTGATCTGCCTGGGTGTGATGAACCCTACCCTGGCGCGCAAGGCCAAGGCGGCGGCGAAGCGCATCGGCACCGTGGAAGTGGATCACGGCAAAACCAGCTGCAAGACGCCTGAAGCGGTGGCCTACATCGACAAGGTTTTGGATCACCGCGCCCAAAAGGCCAAAAAATGAGGCGGAACGAACTGGCCGCCAATGACGAAGCCCTTTTTCAAGAACTGACTGACGAAGTGATGGTCGGCTATCTGGGACTGGTCACCTCGTCGGGCACCCCGCGCAGCATCGCCTTGAACTTTGCGGCCCTGGGCCACGACCTCTATTTCCACGGGGCCCTGGGCGGTGAAAAATACGAGCTGCTCCAGAA
>JADGEP010000282.1 GCA_016744275.1 Candidatus Krumholzibacteriia bacterium
AGTTCCTATTTTTCCCACATCTTCGGCCAAGAAGACCGGTCGCGTTGAAATGCTCGCGTGGGTCGATGCCTTGTTGGAAGCCAACGCCGATCCGGAGTGAATCGCGGTTGAATGGCAGTGATCATCGGGTCAATTGACGCCAAGGCCTTCGGGCAGGTATAATAAAGGCCGCAAAGGCCATGGACAGTATTGCAGCACCGGACGGAATCATGAATCATTTCGACCACATGGGAATTTGGGTCCGGACGGCCATTGTTATGGCCAGTCTGGTGCTCTTGTCCAGTGGGGTGCAGGCGACAGAATTTGACATGACCCGCCTGCCGGTCATGTCTCCCAATCTTTGCCTGGCTTGCCATGATGTGGCGACTCCGACGGCTGGAAATGCGGTTTTGAACCTCTTTGGCGCCGACTTTCTGGCCAATGGAAAGCTGTGGGATTCGAACCTGGCGCAGCAGGATTCTGACAATGACGGCTGTTTGAATGGCGTGGAGGTCGGGGACAGTGACGGGGACGGCAATCCCGATGGAAATGTCACTGAACAGGCTGGAAATCCCGGTGTTTTTGACGATTGCGGCTCTGGTTCCCTAGTGGATGAAAAAACCTGGGGTACCTTAAAAGCTATGTTTGACGCCGACTGATAGCGGGGCGATACTTATCGCTCAGTAGCGCTGGATGGACGCTCAACAACCCCGGATGGCATCGTGCCGCGAATTCGGGCGTTTTTTTGTGATGAGAGGGTCACGCCGTGGGACGGGCCCGTTCATCCGAACCGTGGAGAATTCCGTGGAAAACCGTGTGATCATCGGTGGCCAGTGGGGCGACGAGGGCAAGGGCAAAATCGTCGACGCGCTGAGCAAAGACGTGGACTGGGTGCTGCGCTATCAAGGCGGAGCCAATGCGGGCCATACGATCCATATCGGGGCGGACAAACACGTCCTTCATTTGGTGCCCTCGGGAATCCTGCACGACGGTGTGCGCTGCCTGCTGGGCGGTGGCATGGTCATTGATCCCTGGAGCCTGCGGGATGAAGTCTTGGCCTTGGAACAGAAAGGGCATTCGGTCCGCGACCGGATGTACATTTCGGCCACGGCCGCGCTTTTGATGCCCTTTCACAAACGGCTGGATGAGCTGCGCGAGACCCGCCTCAAGCGCAAGAGCATCGGCACCACCGGGCGCGGCATTGGTCCGGCCTATCTGGACAAGCTGCAGCGCACCGGGATGCGCATGGGCGACCTGCTGATGCCCGCCGAAAACCTGGAACGCAAGGCCATTGAAAAAATCCTGGCGGCCAATGAAGTGCTCAGCGAGTTCTACGACGCCGAGCCGTTGCCGGCGAGGATTGTGGCCGAAGAACTAGTGGTCCTGGCCCAGTTCCTGGCCCCCATGGTGGTCAACGCCTACGACAAGTTGTCGGGCGTCCGCGCGGGCACCGAGTCGGCCCTTTTTGAAGGTGCCCAGGGCACGATGCTGGACATTGACCATGGCACTTTTCCCTATGTCACGAGCAGCAACAGTACGATAGGTGGGGCCTTGACCGGCACGGGCTTGCCGCCGCGCTCACTGGGCGAGATCAACGGCATCTTCAAAGCCTACTGCACGCGCGTGGGCAATGGCCCGTTCCCGTCCGAGTTGCTGGGCACCAAGGGTGATGAACTCCGGGACGCGGGCGGCGAATATGGCGCCACGACCGGCCGGGCCCGGCGTTGTGGTTGGTTCGACATGGTGGCCTCCCGTTACGCGGTGGACATCAATGGCATGACCGGCGTGATCATCACCAAGCTGGATGTGTTGGACGACATGGACAGTATCCAGGTGGCGACGGCTTACGAGTTGATTGGCGAAGAGATCGACGTCTATCCCGTGCTCAGCGAGCAAATCCCGCTGTGCCGCCCGGTTTATCGCGAATTTCCCGGATGGGACAAGCCGACCACCGAGGCGCGACAACTGCAGGACCTGCCGGCCAATGCGCGCAAGTATCTGGAGTACTTGGAAAAGGAGTTGGGCGCGCTGATCGTGGGGGTGAGTGTGGGCCGTGATCGGGAGCAGATGATCTGGACTCCCACCGGGGTGACCACTTAGCTCGCTGAAGGTGGTGCGAATTCTTTGACACCGCCAGATGCGCCATTTATATTGCGGGGCCTGCGGGAAACCGCGGGACACGGTTTGGGTGGGCCACTAGCTCATCAGGTAGAGCATCTCCCTTTTAAGGAGGTGGTGCCAGGTTCAAGTCCTGGGTGGCCTACCATCCAAACCCCGCTTCGAAGCCGGTTTCGTTTTAACGAAGCCGGCTTTTTTTCATCTTTCTGCTCAAGTTTCACTCCCACCCGGTCGATACCTGTTTCATAAGGCGAATTGCGCCCACACCCTTTCCCCAGCACCAGGCGGGGATTGTGGCGGCCAGGAGATCCCTGTGGGCGAAACAAAGGATTGTCACCATGAGCATGCGTGTCGGTTCCAAGAACCAGACTTCAGCCAATTCCCTGCGCAATGCGGCGGAAAACCGGGCCGAAGAGAAAAAATCCCTCGAAAAGTTGGGCAGCGGCAAGCGGATCAACCGTGCCGCTGACGACGCGGCCGGATTGGCCATGGCGGAACAGCTCGGAGCGGCTCTCAAAGGGCTGGAACAGGGCATGGAAAATGTCTACGACGGGTTGTCCATGATCGAAACGGCTGAAGCGGGCCTCGGCGGCACCACTGACCAATTGCACCGGATGCGGGAGCTGGCGGTATCAGCGGCCAGCGACACCCTCAATCCGGGCCAACGCGACGCCATCCAGGCGGAGTTCGCATCGTTGTCGGCGGAGATTGACCGCACTTCGGCCAGCACGGAATTTAACGGGCAGCAGTTGTTGGATGGATCGGCCGGCGAAGTGGAAATCGCTTTGGGCCAGGGCAGCGGTGCAGAAGCTGGTGCGATTGCCATGGATCTCTCGCATAACATGGACGCCGAATCCCTGGGGTTGGTTGATAGTCATCTGGATGGCGCCGACGGTAGCAACGCCTTGGCGGCCATCGACGAAATTGACAGCGCGTTGGCGGCCGTCAGTGCCCAGCGTGCGGAATTTGGCGGGACGGCGAACCGCTTGATGAGCGCCCATCAGGGCTTGGCTGTGGCCACGGAGAACTCCTACGCTTCGCGGTCGCGCATCATGGACACGGACTACGCCAAGGAAACCGCGGAGCTGACCCGCAGGCAAATCCTTGCCCAGGCCGGTGACGCTGTCTCGATGCAGGGGAGAATGATGCCGGCGTCGGTATTGAATCTCCTCAAGTAGGATAGACCCTGCCTCAAAGAGAAAGGCGCCGGGAGTGATCCCGGCGCCTTTGTTTTGACCGCAATCTGCTGAGCTTACATCTTGCCGTATTTCTTGGTCCAGATCTTGTCGAATTCAGCCACGGTTTCGGCAAACGCATCCATGGCGCTGACGATGGGGGCCGAGGTCTCCAGATCAACACCAGCGTTGCGCAGGATGTCCAGAGGCGGGGCACTGGAGCCGGCCTTCAACATGTTGTCGATGTAGCGCTGGGCCGCCTTATCGCCATGCTTGTTGATTTCGTCGGCCAAGGCCAAGCCACTGGTCAGGCCCGTGGCGTAGGTGAATACGTAGAAGTCGTAGTAGAAGTGGGGGATGAACATCCATTCGCACTCGTCGTCGGCGCCCAGTTCGAAGTTCTCACCGTAGTACTCTTTGACCAAGTCGGCGTACAACGAGTTGAGGAAATCGGCCGTCAAGGGGTTGCCGGCTTCGGCGTGCTCATGGAAACGCAGCTCAAAATCGGCAAACAGCGTCTGACGGAAGATCGTCTGACGGATGCTTTCCAGCCGCTGGTTCAACAGCATCAGTTTCATGTCGGTATCGTCGGCTTCGGCAAGCAGGTAATCCGTCAGCAGGGCTTCGTTGCAGGTCGAAGCGATCTCGGCCAGGAACGTTGTGTAGCCCGCGTAGATTGCCGGCTGGGCCCGGTTGCTGAACACCGAATGCAACGCATGGCCCATCTCGTGGGCTGTGGTGGAAACGGCATCCAGGCTGTTGTCGAAGTTGTGCAATACGTATGGGTGCACGTCCTTGGCCAGCACGCCAGCGCTGTAGGCACCACTGCGTTTGGCCTCGTTGGGATAGATGTCGATCCAGCCGCTGGCCGGGTCCATACCCTCTTTCAGCAGCTCGACGTATTCCTTGCCCAAAGGCTTCAGGCCGGTGGCGATCATCTCTTGAGCCTCGTCGTAGCTGTACTCGGGCTCCACGCCTTCGATCATCGTATTGTAGAGGTTGGGGAAGGTCAGCGGGCCATCAATGCCCATGACCTTGCGCCGCAAGTCCACGTACTGGTGCATGGTGCGGCCCAGATTGTCGCGCACCGTCTCGATGAGCATGCGGTAGGCATCGGTGGAGATGTTGTCCGGGCTCAGGGAAGCTTCGAGGCAGGTCTCGTAGCCGCGGGCATCCTTGCTCATGATGTGCGATTTGACGGCGCCGTCGAGCATGGTGGCAAAGGTGTTTTCGTAGCCCCGCAGGGTGCCGAAGAAACCGTCGCGAGCCTGGACGCGGGTATTGTAGGCTTCGGACGAGCGCAGGGCGCTGAAGCCGCTGACGGTCAAGGGTACGGTCTCACCCTTGGCGTTGACGATATCCGGGAATTTCATGTCCACGCCCAGCAAGGCGTCATAGGCGTCCTTGGGGGCGGAGCGCACGTTGCCGGTCAGGGCCATCAGGCGCTCTTCGGGGCCACTGAGGGTGAAGTCCTGTTGGCGCCACAACTCGCTGAAGTAGTAGTTGTAGGGCGCCAGGGCTGGCTCTTCCGCCATGAAATTCTTAATCACGCCAGGGTCGATCTCCAGCAACTCGGGCTCCATCCAGCTGGTGGCTTCGCCAAAGGCGGGCAGCATCGATTTGACCCGGCCGTCCATGGTGCGCAGGTCACTGTTGGCCTGATCCACGTCGTATTGGGTCTGGGCGTACATGTAGAGCTTGTAGAAGCGCGTCATGAGGGCTTGGGTGGCGTTGTTGGCGTCCAGCAGATCAGCTGCCGAGTTGCCCAACCGGCCCCGGAATTCGTTCAGTTTGGGGATGTCTTCGGCCACGGCGGCCATTTCGGCTTCCCAGGCAGCGTCATTGGCAAAGATGTGGGTGGGATCCCATTGGTACGCAGCCGGAATCTGATCCCGGCTGGTGGTCGGATCGGGGGCATAGTCGGACAGGACGGGAGCTGCGAGCACAAGGGAGCTGAGCAGCACCAACGTCACGACGACTGCGGAGCGACGGGAGTTGGCCATTGAGGAACCTCCAGAAAAGACAGTTTGACGGTAACGAGCCCGGTTCCAAAAGGAACCGGGCCGTCGGGGGGATCGATGGGCTGGCTGCTGCCTGTTTGATGAGAGCCGAAATGC
>JADGEP010000283.1 GCA_016744275.1 Candidatus Krumholzibacteriia bacterium
TGGGCACCAACCCGGCTTCGCCGTTCAAATTGTTCACGAAATGAAGCTCAACCGGCTGTTTCAGCGCAACGCCGTCTGGCACCACCAGGTGCAGCCCGTCACGCCAGAAGACTGAATTGAGCGCCGTGAAACTGGAGCTGGTATCCGGCGCAATCGTGCCCAGGCCAGCAACTTCAGTTCCGGACGAAAGAGGCTGAACCGATACGCCTGCGGGCAGCGTTCCGATCTGTGAGAGCGTTGGGGCAAAGACGCCATTGACGAATACCAACAAGTGGGAGTCGCCGATCTGAGGCAGTTCCACGCTTGCATCGCCAGCCGTAGCACCACGGACCGGCAAGGCATCTCCGGACGCCAGACCAGCTGGTTGGCCGTGCACCCATTCCTCCAGGCCCCGGGTATCCAGGCCCCGTTCCACCAGGCTGGCCAGTGCAGATTCGCGTTTATCGGCGTAGCGAGTCCAGGCATTCTCCTGGGCCCGGCCGGCGGCAAAGACATCCCGGTAGGTCAAGCTCTTGTCGGGGGTCGCGGTTTTCACCGGGCGACCTCCCCGCTCTTGGCAGCCTCGGCGGCTTCATCTTCCAGCCAGCCATAGCCGGATTTTTCCAGTTCGGCCGCCAATTCCTTGCCACCCGAACGCACGATGCGCCCGTTGGCCAGCACGTGGACATAATCCGGCACAATATAGTCCAGCAAGCGTTGGTAATGGGTGATCAGCAAAACGGAACGGTCTTCGCGGCGCAGCGCGTTGACACCCTTGGAGACGATGCGCAATGCATCAATATCCAGGCCTGAATCCGTCTCGTCCAGGATGGCCAGGCTAGGCTCCAGCATGGCCATCTGGAAACACTCGTTGCGCTTCTTTTCCCCGCCGGAAAAGCCCACGTTCAGGGAACGATTCATCAGGTCGGGATCCAGTTCCATCAAGGACATTTTCTCCTTGGCCATGGCGCTGAAATCAAAGGCGTCCAATTCTGATTCGCCGCGGTGCCGCCGTTGGGCGTTGACCGCCGTACGCAGAAATTTCTCGTTGCTGAATCCGGGAATCTCCACCGGATACTGAAAGGCGAGGAAAATGCCTTCCAGGGCGCGCTCGTCAGCAGCCAGGTCCAACAGGTCCTGATCCTTGTAGGTGACAGTGCCGGATTGCACTTCGTAAGCCTCATTACCCGCCAGCACCTGGCTCAACGTGCTCTTGCCCGAACCGTTGGGGCCCATGATGGCGTGCACCTCACCCGGCTTGATTTCCAGGTTGATGCCCTTGAGAATGTTTTGTCCCTGCGTGCTCGCATGCAGGTCTTTGATCCGCAGCATTTTGAAGTCTCCTTCGTACAATCGGTACGATTTTTCAAGTCATGGGCGCCGATCAGAATCCGGCGGGCCCGTTCAATTAACCGACACTGCCAATTAACCAACACTGCCTTCAAGGCTCACGCTCAACAGCTTTTGCGCCTCGACGGCAAATTCCAACGGCAACTCCTGGAAAACTTCACGGCAGAAGCCGCCTACGATCAACGAGATCGCGTCTTCGGTATTGATGCCCCGCTGGTTGCAGTAGAAAATCTGATCGTCGCCAATTTTGGTGGTCGTCGCTTCATGCTCCACCCTCGCCGTCGCGTTGCGCGATTCGATATAAGGCACCGTATGGGCCCCACAGCGGTCGCCCAGGAGCATCGAGTCGCACTGGGTGAAGTTGCGCGCACCAACAGCTTTTTTGCCCATTTTGACCAATCCGCGGTACGTCTGGTCGCCCTGGCCCGCACTGATTCCCTTGCTGATGATCGTGCTGCGGGTATTGCGGCCGAGGTGCACCATCTTGGTGCCTGTATCAGCCTGTTGGTGATTGTTGGTCAGCGCCACCGAATAGAATTCGCCGATGGAATCATCACCCTTCAAGACGCAACTGGGATATTTCCAGGTCACCGCGCTGCCGGTCTCAACCTGGGTCCAACTGATCTTCGACCGGTCGCCGGCACAAAGACCACGCTTGGTGACAAAATTGTAAATGCCGCCCTTGCCGTCTTTATCTCCCGGGTACCAGTTCTGCACCGTGGAGTATTTGATTTCGGCATCATCGTGGGTGTAGAGTTCGACCACGGCCGCATGCAACTGGTTTTCGTCCCGCTGGGGCGCCGTGCAGCCCTCGAGGTAGCTCACATAGGCGCCCTCATCTGCTACAATCAAAGTGCGTTCAAACTGGCCCGTATTGGCGGCGTTGATCCGAAAATAGGTCGACAACTCCAGGGGGCATTTCAAACCCTTGGGGATGTATACAAACGAACCGTCGGTAAACACGGCCGAGTTCAGCGCCGCATAATAATTGTCCGTATGCGGCACAACCTTGCCCAGATACTTGCGGATCAGCTCGGGATGATGCTCCACCGCTTCGGAAAACGACATGAAGTGCACTCCCATGGCGCTCAGTTTTTCCTGATGGGTCGTGGCCACCGAGACACTGTCAAAGACCGCGTCGACCGCCACGCCTTCCAGGCGCTTCTGCTCCATCAACGGGATACCCAACTTCTCGTAGGTCGCCAGAATTTCCGGGTCGATATCATCAATGCTATCGACCTTTTTTTTCTGTTTCGGCGCCGAATAATAGCTGATGGCCTGCAAGTCCACTTCGTCATACTGCACTTTTTGCCAATTGGGAGGCGTCAGTGTCAGAAAGTGAGCGTAAGCCTTGAGGCGAAACTCCAGAAGCCAATCCGGTTCATTCTTCTTTTTGGAGATGAATCGGATCACATCTTCGTTCAAACCCGCCGCCACCGTATCGGCATCCACATCGGTCACGAAACCCCACTTGTACTCCTGATCGGACATCTCCTGGAGCATCTTCTTTTCGTCGCTCATGTCGTCCTTTGCCGTGGTTGTATCGGTCCGCGAATCCATATCAGGAAACCGCCTTTTTAGTCGAGTTCTGAATCGTATTCTCGTTCGTCAACGTGCGCAGGTCCCGGGCGACCGAACCCGCCATGTTTTGCAGCGTGATGCCGCGCAGGGTGTTCAATAATTGTTGGTTGATCCAGCTCCAATTGGCCTTCAACCCACAAGTGGTCTCCAACTCACAGACACAGGCCGCATTTCCCGAACACTCGGTGAGCGCCAAAGGGCCCTCAACGGCCTCGATCATGTCCACCAGCGTGATCTGGTCGGGGCGCCGGGCCAAAGCGTAGCCGCCGGATGCCCCCCTGGTCGAAACCAACAATTCGCTACTGGTCAAAACTTTCAGCAACTTGCTGACCGTCGGCAGCGGCAAGCCGCTGTCCGCTGACAATTCACGCGCAGCGACCAGATTGTCGCCTTCCCGCCGCGCCAGACTGGCCATCAGTCCGATTCCATAATCTGTGAGTTTACTGACCTTTAGCATGAACTAGCCTGTTCTCCAGTCGGGCCCGTTGGCGGCCCGTATTTCATATAGTACCGTAACAGTACTCTTTCGTTAGCGGAAACTTAGAACCTTTCCTGGTTCGGCGCAAGGAACGGTTGTGATTTTTTTTAGACAGGCGCCAAGGAAACGATTAACCCGTTGTCTCGGTATAGCTTTAAGGCACAAAAAAACGGCCCGCTTCCACTGGAAACGAGCCGTTCAGCTGTCATAGCGGCTAAGCCGCAAACACTACCCCACCAACAACGGTGCAATCACCACGCTGATAACCGACATCAGCTTAATGAGGATGTTCAGGCTCGGGCCCGAAGTGTCCTTGAACGGGTCACCCACGGTATCACCGATCACCGCAGCAGTATGGGCGTCGCTGCCCTTGCCACCGTTGTTTCCGCCTTCAATATGCTTCTTGGCGTTGTCCCACGCGCCACCAGCGTTGGACTGGAACAGGGCCAGCAGTACACCTGTCGCCGTCACACCAGCGAGCAGTCCACCGAGCATCTCGGGGCTGCCCAGGAAGCCCACGGCCACCGGCGCAAGCACCGCGATCAGGCCAGGCACAATCATTTCCTTGATCGCAGCGGCAGTTGAGATGTCGACGCAACGGCGGAAGTCGGCCTCGGCCTTGCCTTCCATCAGTCCCGGGATCTCCCGGAACTGCCGGCGCACTTCTTCAATCATGCTGAAGGCCGCGCGGCCCACCGCATCCATGGCGAAGCTGCTGAACAGGAATGGCAACATCGAACCGAGCAACAGACCAACCAAAACCGTGGGGTTCAGCAAATCGATAGAGGTCAGACCGACGATCTGTTGGTAAGCGGCGAACATCGCCAGCGCCGTCAAGGCAGCCGAACCGATGGCAAAACCCTTGCCGATCGCTGCGGTGGTATTTCCCACAGCATCCAATTTGTCAGTCCGGGCGCGAACTTCCCCGCCCAAGCCGGCCATTTCACTAATGCCACCGGCGTTGTCGGCGATGGGGCCATAGGCGTCAACCGCCAGCTGGATTCCCGTGGTCGACAACATACCCAAAGCTGCAATGGCAATGCCGTAGAGGCCGGCAAACTTGAAGGCCACCAGAATCACAACACCCAGCACGATGACCGGCAGTGCAGTCGACTGCATGCCCAGGCCCAAACCGCCAATGATGTTGGTCGCTGCGCCCATTTCACTGGCCTTGGCAATCGACTTGACCGGTTTGCGGTCCTCGGCGGTGTAGTATTCCGTGATCAGGCCAATGGCGATACCGCCAGCCAAACCGACCACCGTTGCGATAAAGACACCCATGGGGGTGAACGTCTGGCCATTGAAGACCCACTCCGCCGGCAACATCTTGTCGATGATAAAGTACGAAGCCACCATCATGATCGCTCCGGCACCAAAGGTACCGAGGTTCAGGGCTGCCTGCGGATTGCCGCCCTCTTTTGTGCGCACGAAGAAGGTCCCAATAATTGAGACGACGATACCGGCGGCCGCCAGCACCAGCGGCAGCGTCACGAAGTTCAGGTTGCCCGGCATGAAGGCCACGCCGAGAATCATCGAACCGACGATGGAACCGACATAGCTTTCGAACAGGTCAGCACCCATCCCGGCCACATCACCCACGTTGTCACCAACGTTGTCGGCGATCACGGCGGGGTTGCGCGGATCGTCCTCGGGAATACCGGCTTCGACTTTACCCACCAAGTCAGCGCCCACATCGGCAGCCTTGGTGAAGATACCGCCACCCACACGAGCGAACAAAGCGATAGAGCTCGCTCCCAGCGAGAAGCCGGAGATCACCTGCAACAGGCGAGCAGTTTCCCAGACATCTCCGTACATCTGCGTGTAGATGATATAGAGGCCACTGAGGCCCAGCACACCCAGGCCGACAACGACCATGCCCATGACCGCGCCACCACTGAAGGCCACGCCGAGGGCTTTGTTGAGGCTGGTGCGGGCGGCACTGGTGGTGCGCACGTTGGCCAGCGT
>JADGEP010000284.1:0-1410 GCA_016744275.1 Candidatus Krumholzibacteriia bacterium
GTCCTGCGCTGCAAAGAAGGCCGCGGCTGATTATCCAGCAACCTATGATTCGCCCGCATTGCATGCTTGAGCATCGGCTCTACAACCGTTAGAATCCCGCTCAGATCTTGAGATGCGCAACCCGTTGATCTCTACCAACACACACGCCTGTCGAGGAACGTCATGTCCAACTCCAATCAAGAAAAACTCGCTCGCCTGAATCAACTGCGGGCCGAGTCCCAGGCCGGTGGTGGTTTGGGCCGGATCGAAAAGATCCACGCCAAAGGCCGCCTCACTGCTCGCGAGCGCATCCACCTTTTGTTGGATGAAGGCAGCTTCCAGGAGTCGGGCGTTTTTGTGCGGCACCGCAGTCACGAAATGGGCATGGACAAGAGCCGCCCAGTGGGCGACGGCATGGTCACCGGCGTGGGCCGCATCGACGGCCGCCAGGTCTATGTTTTTGCTCAGGACTTCACGGTCTTTGGCGGCTCCATGAGTGAAGCCAATGCGGGCAAGATCTGCCGCTTGATGGATCAGGCACTGGAAAATGGCTGCCCGGTCATTGGCCTCAATGACAGCGGCGGCGCGCGCATCCAGGAAGGCGTGCGATCGTTGGCCGGATACGCCGAAATTTTCTGGCGCAATACCATGGCCAGTGGCGTCATCCCCCAGATTTCTTCGATTCTGGGACCATGTGCCGGCGGCGCCGTGTACAGCCCCGCCATCACCGACTTCACCCTCATGGTCGACAAAACCAGTTACATGTTTGTCACCGGCCCCAACGTGATCAAAATGGTCACCAACGAAGATGTGACCTTTGAGGAACTCGGCGGCGCCATCACCCACGCCACCAAAAGCGGCGTCTCCCATTTCACCGCCGCCAGCGATGCCGACTGCCTGCTGATGACCCGGCGTCTGCTCAGCTTCCTGCCCCAGAATAACCTGGAAGATCCGCCACGCATCGTGCCCAACGACCGGCCCGATCGTCGCGAAGAGAAACTCAACTCCATCGTGCCGGATGACAACCGCAAACCCTACGATATGCTTGACGTCATCGGCCTCATTGTCGATGAGAGTGACTTCATGGAAGTCCAGCCCCGCTACGCCCAGAATCTGATCTGCGGCTTCGCTCGACTGGACGGGCAGTCCGTTGGCATCGTGGCCAACCAACCTAAATTTCAGGCGGGCGTTCTGGACATTGATGCGAGCATCAAAGGCGCGCGCTTTGTCCGCACCTGCGATTGCTTCAATATCCCGTTGGTGGTTCTTGAAGACGTGCCCGGTTTCCTACCCGGCACCGATCAGGAGTACGGCGGCCTGATCAAACACGGCGCCAAACTGCTCTATGCTTTTTGCGAAGCGACCGTACCCAAACTGACGGTGATCACGCGCAAGGCCTATGGCGGGGCCTACGATGTGATGAACAGCAAG
>JADGEP010000284.1:1420-5323 GCA_016744275.1 Candidatus Krumholzibacteriia bacterium
TGGCCTGGCCCGGCGCCGAGTTGGCTGTGATGGGCTCCGAAGGGGCCGTGAATATTCTCTACCGCCAGGCTCTGGAAAAGAGCGACGACCCGGAAGCGGAACGCAAAAAATTGATCGACGAGTACAACGAGACCTACGCCAACCCTTATATCGCCGCTGGCCTGGGCTACTTGGATGACGTTATCGAGCCCGCCGATACCCGGGCCCAATTGATCACGGCCTTGAGCAATCTGGCCGGCAAGAAACAGAATCTGCCGCCCAAAAAACATGGCAACATCCCCCTGTAACGCGCGGAGTCGACCTTGAAGAAGTTCACGAAAGTACTGGTGGCCAACCGTGGTGAAATCGCGGTGCGCATCATCCAGGGATTGCAGGATATGGGCATCGCCACGGTGGCTGTCTATTCCGAAGTCGACCGCACCGCATTGCATGTGCTGATGGCAGACGAAGCGGTTTTTATCGGGCCCGCACCGGCGAATGAAAGCTACCTGGTGGGAGACAAAGTTCTTGCCGCTGCCCGTCAAACCGGGGCCCAAGCTATTCATCCCGGCTATGGTTTTCTCTCAGAAAATGGAGCATTCAGTCGGCAGGTTGAAGATGCCGGCTTGGTCTTTATTGGGCCCACGGCCGAGATGATGGAAGTGATGGGCGACAAACTGGCCTCGCGGCGCAAGATGCGCGCCAGTGGAGTTCCCGTTGTACCGGGCACCGATGAGGCCGTGACAGACCCCAAGGTTGCCGTTGCGATCGCCGCCGAGGTGGGCTATCCCGTGCTGCTCAAGGCTTCGGCTGGCGGTGGTGGCAAGGGTATGCGTGTCGTGCGCAAAGCCAGTGAAATGGCCAGCGCCCTGCGCCAGACCATGGGTGAAGCGGGCGCCTCTTTTGGCAACGACGCGGTCTTTGTCGAAAAATACATCGAGGACCCCAAACACATCGAAGTGCAGGTGCTCGGTGATGGCACCGGCAACGTGGTGCATGTTTTCGAGCGAGAGTGTTCAGTGCAACGGCGGCATCAGAAAGTCATCGAAGAATGCCCCTCCCCTTCGTTGAGTCCGCAACTGCGCCAAGAAATTTGCGAAGCCGCCGTGCAGACCGCCGAGGCCATCAATTACCGCGGCGCCGGCACGGTCGAATTCATCCTCGCGCCCAATGGCGAGTTCTACTTTCTGGAGATGAATACCCGGCTGCAGGTGGAACACCCCGTGACCGAGATGGTCAGCGGCACTGACCTGGTGCGGGCCATGGTCATGATTGCCCAGGGCGACGGCATCTGCTATCGGCAGGAAGATTTGACGGTGCGGGGCTGGGCTCTCGAATTCCGCCTTTATGCCGAAGACCCCAGCCGCAATTTTGCACCCAGCATCGGCCGCATCGAAGCGCTGACACCGCCCCAGGGACCGGGCGTGCGCCTGGACACGGGGATCTACGAAGGCTTTGATGTGCCCATCCACTATGATCCCATGCTGGCAAAACTGATCGTTTGGGGCGAAGATCGCGAACAAGCCATCGCCCGCAGCAAGCGCGCCTTGCGCGAGTTCACGCTGCATGGCCCGGTCCACAACCTGCCCTTTCACCTTTGGGCATTGGAACAGCCAGCATTTGTGGACGGGTCCTACACGACTTCGTTTGTGGAAACGGATTTTGACGCAGAGAACTATCTGCCCGAGCTCGACACCGATACCACCGATGCCCTGATCGCCGCTGCGGCCCTATTTGAATCCATGCGGCGCACCGACCCCGGCAATGACAGTGCCGCATCCAACGGGCCATCCAGCAACTGGCGCTTCAACGCGCGCCGCACCATGACCGGCAACCGCTAACGGAGCGAAAGGCGATACCTTGCTCAAGAAAAAATACATCCTGAACCACGACGACGAGCAGCATGGTGCCGTCATTGCCCGAGATGGCAGCGAAACCCAGGTGCAGGTCGGAGACGGTGATCTCACACCGGTCAATTTCCGCTCAGTGCTGAACGGCAAGGCCATTTCCATCCGCTTTGGCGGCCAGCTTCACCTCGTGCATTTGACCGGCGTCGGTGGCGACGGCAAGGTGCAGGCGACCATCAACGGACGCCCCATCGTTCTATCAGTCATGGACGAGTTGAAGGCCCAGGCCCTCGAAAGCCTGGGCGGCGGCGCAGCCAGCGGCACCATCGCCGCCGACATCCCGGGCCTGGTGGTGGAAATCAAAGTGAAGCCGGGACAGCGGGTAAAAGTGGGCGATCCGGTGGTGGTGGTCGAAGCGATGAAGATGCAGAACGAGCTGGTTACGGCAGTTACGGGCACGGTGGCCTCGATTCCCGTCCAACCGGGAGATCCGGTCAATCCTGGTGACGCCTTGGTGATCATTGAGCCCGAAGTGGGCGGTTGAGGACGTTTTAAGACACCTGAGGCCTATTGCAGACAGCCCCGGAGTGATCCGGGGCTTTTTTTTGTGCAAAAACTGTAACCTGCCGTCCTGCACTGCGTCTATCGACTTACAATGAAACGCCAAATCTATGAAGAGCTCCTTGCGAGCCACAAAGACCGGATATACAGCCACGCGCTCTACAGCTTGCGTGATGCCCACGATGCCGAAGACGTGACCCAAGAGGTGTTTCTCAAATTGTGGGACCGTTACGAAAGCATCGACCCGGAAAAGGTCGGCGGCTGGCTCACCCGAGTGACCCACAATCTGTGCATTGACCACTCGCGACGGCGCAAGGCCCAACGCAACAATTTTGGCCACCCCGATCATGAAGCCGTCGATACCTTGGTAGCTGTTCGTGGTGGACTGGGTGACCCCGAACAAAACCTGCTTCTGAGCCAGCGGCAGGCCGCCTTGCTCGATGCTCTGGAAACACTGACGCCCGAGACCCGCAGCGTGATGATCATGCACTATTTTCAGGACATGAAATTGCATGAAATCGGTTCGGCCCTGGACAAATCAGTCAGCGCCTTGAAAGTCCAAATTCACCGGGCACGCAAAAGCTTGCGCCTGGTATTGACCAACGTGGCGGAAACCCCGCCGCAGGCCCAAAGGGGAACCGGGTGATGAACGATTGCACCCTCTACGAATTGCAACTGATGGACCTTGCCGCTGGTGAACTGACTGAGCCCGATTTGGGAGCGGTCCGCAAACACCTCCAGCAATGTGCCGACTGCAGCGCTGAACTCGCCCGCGAGATTCAGATGCGCGAACTGCTGGGCGGCCTGCCTGCAGCAGCGTGCCCCGAAGCAGTGACGAACCGCCTGCAGTCAGCCTTGCCTTTGGGCGCGGACCGTACAGGAAATGGCCGCTCATCCTGGTGGCCGGCGGGCCTGGGGCTGGTTGCTGCAGCCCTACTGGCAGTGTTGCTGATTCCCGGTTGGATGAACCGGACAGTTGCTCCTGAATCCGATTTGGCCCAGTCCGAAATTCACGAGTTTACGGACGCCGAAATCAGCCAAGCCCGGCGCGATGTGATCGCCACCCTGGCTTTGGCCGCCGATATTCTGGAACGCAGTCGCGAAGAAACCGTCGCCGATGTGTTTGGGGCAAGATTGCCCCGCATCATCAACGGCAGCCTGCGCTCCCCCCTTTCCGATGCCCAAGGAACAACCGACAACCTTAAGACAGCCCCTACAGGAGGCAACGGATGAAACGCACGAAAAATCTCACCGGTCTGATCATGATGGCCATGCTGCTGATTGGCATCCCGGCGATGGCCGGAAATCTCGAAGACGCTCCGGGTTATGTTGACCTAGAGTGGATCGAGATTCCAGACGACGCCGACGAGGTGCAGGACATCAACCTGGATGTGGTGCTCTTGAGCATCGCCGCCGACGCTGTAACGCGCGTGGACCTCGGCCGCCGCCGTGCCTTGAAGATAAACAAGTCAATCCGGGTCAAAAGCTGGTCCATGGATGGCGCCAACCCCACTGC
>JADGEP010000285.1 GCA_016744275.1 Candidatus Krumholzibacteriia bacterium
GGCGGTAGTAGAGATCCTCGCGGAAGTCGCCGCTCTCGACCAGGTCGGCGAGGTCGCGGTGGCTGGAGGGCTTGAGCATGAATTCGCTTACCCCGGCTTCGCGCGCCTGATTCTCATTGAAGCTGTCGCGGAAACCGGTGAACAGGATCACGGGCAGGTCAATCCGGATGTCGTGAATTTTGCGAGTCAAGCGCACGCCACTCATGTGGGGCATGATCTGGTCGGTGACCAGCACGTCGAAGCGTTCCGGCGTTTGGGAAAACTCGGTCAGGGCCTTGCGGCTGTCGTTGTGGGCGACCACTCGGTAGCCGAGGCGTTGAAGCCCGCGGGTGAGGACCTGGCTGACCATTTCTTCATCGTCAACCAACAACACGGTGGCCTTGGCTGATTCGGCGGCCGCGGTCACGTGAGTGCCCTCGTCGATCAAGGCGGTTTTGGCGCCATGCAATTGGGTGATGGGGGCCAGGGTCGGAGCCTGGGTCTCGCGTTCCACTTCATGCCGGGATTCGCGAATTTCATTGGCAGGAGTGGAAATGCTCCAGGCAATCAACGGGAAGAAAATGTCGAATGTGGTGCCCCGTCCGACTTCACTGCGGGCGATAGTCACGCCGTCATGATCGTCCAGGATGCGGTACACCGTGCTCAGGCCAATACCCATCTTGTCGGCATCGCCACTGCCGGTGAAATAGGATTCGAAAATGCGGTCGAGCGTGTCCGCGTTCATGCCTTTGCCATCATCCCGGACCGACAAACGCACATAACTGCCCGGGCCCAACTCCTGGGGCACCGCTTTGTGCCAACCCGTGACGACTTCTTCGGCCAAGGTGATTTCCAGAGTGCCCTGTTTGCGGTACATGGCATTGAGCGAGTTGCTGCAAAGATTCATCAGCACCTGCTGCACGCCGGTGGCGGTTACAAGCACGGGGCCGGCCTGCTTTAGATCAGAGACCACCGTCACGGTTGCCGGCAAAATATCGCGCAGCAGCTTGACCGTGTCGCGAACCACGGGCAGCAGGTCGGTCGGCTTGCGCGCTTGATCAGCCTGCCGATAAAAGTCGCTGAGCTCGAGGACAAGATCACTGGCCATGTGGCCAGCTTTCATCACCCGGTCCAATTCTTCCTGGGCGTTGGAAGTGGGGGGCAATTCGTGTTTGGCCATGCGGGTGTGGCCCAGAATTACCGCCAGAAGATTATTCAGATTGTTGACGATACCACCGGCCATGATGCCGACGGCTTCCATCCGGCGGGCTTGATTGAGTTGGTTCTCCAGTTGGACGTTTTCTTCGCTGAGTTGGGATTCCCGCTGGGCAAGGTCGCGCAATTGTTGCCGAGCCCGCACCAGGTAAACGGCCAGAACGGCAGCCAATCCTATGGCAACCAGCAGGGGCAATAGCAAGTCAGAGCGCAGCAAGTCCATCACCTCACCCCCTCAATCTCAGTATGGGTACGTCCAGTCAACAACTTTTGCATCCTATCATATATGAAAAGCGGGCGGGTCACAAGACCCGCCCGCTTCAGGAATGACCAACAGGCATTCCGCATAAACTTACCGATACATGGCCTTAAGAGCACCCATAGTCAGCTCTTCCACGCCCACAGCACAATCGACGATGGGGATGCCATCAACGAAGGGCTCGAGTTTGAAATTGTCGAAGCTGTAGTTGTAGATACCAGTGGCGTTGTTGTAGCACTGGCCTTCCATGACGTTCAGGAAGTCGTACCAGTAGTCGTCGAACCGCACCGGAGTGCCATCCAGAGCAATAGCGTTCCACTCGCCAAAACCGAGGTCGAAGCCCACGGGCACTTCCATGCCATCGGGAATCGTGATTTGCACGCTTTCCCAAGGCTCGCCGTCAGCTGCAAGCGTAGCTGCATCAACGACATGGGGGGCCAGGGGCGCACCCGAACCGGTCTTCAGCGTGTAGCCGTAGAGGCCCGCTGCGGGAATATCGAGCTCCGTGAGGTCAAAGAATTCTTTGATCTCGCCGCAAACCGAAATGATGTCTCCAGGCACATAACCCATGTCCGTACCCGTATAAACCCAAATGCCGCTGTATTCGCCATTGGGGTTGACGGCGGTGGTCACTTGCTGGCCATAGAAACCATTGCTGCGAGTGGCTGTGACGATGACGTCGCAAGGCACTCCCAGGGTTCCCACCAGCGAAGGCGTGGTCTGAATGTCATAAATCGAATCTCCGCAGGCTTGGGCAATGCCTACCGAAGCGAGAGTAATCAGCAACAGAGCAAGCGCAATTTTTTTCATCGGGGTCCCTCCGATAATTTGGATGCATCACCTCAAAAGCAGGCGAGGCTGCTGAGGCGAATAAGGAAAGTAGGTTTCGACGAAAATCCCAATTCGTAGGCCGAATTCCACTTCGCATCCAGATTGATGATGTCTACAGGCTAAATTAGCCTCACACGGGACGATATCACGCAATTTGGGGCGTGTCCATCAAAAAAAAGAGGATTTGAAGGTTTTTGCGGCATTTCCTGTCTGTTACTATGGGCTGGTGAGATTTTTTATGACCCAATCCACTTCATTTGAAGGGAATAGCTCTGTGAACTACACGAATATCTTGTGCGATGTTTCAGAAGGCGTTGCCACCGTTACGATTAATCGGCCCGAAAAGCTGAATGCCCTCAACTCGGCCACTGTGGAAGAGCTCGACCTGTGTTTTGCGGATCTGGGCGCTGATACAGCAGTTAAGGTCATAATCCTGACCGGCGCGGGCGAAAAAGCCTTTGTTGCCGGGGCCGATATCGGGGAAATGGCCGATCTGAACGCGTCTGCGGCCGAGAGATTTGCTGCCAGAGGACAATCGGTGATGAATCGCATCGAACGGCTGGGCAAGCCGGTCATCGCGGCGGTCAACGGATTTGCCCTCGGTGGAGGCTGCGAATTGGCCATGGCCTGCTCTTTCCGGTACGCCAGTGACAACGCCAAGCTGGGTTTGCCGGAAACAGGCCTCGGTTTGATCCCCGGATTTGGCGGCACCCAGCGCTTGCCGCGACTGGTGGGACAGGGTCGGGCACTGGAAATGATCCTTTTGGGCAATATGATCACCGCCGTGGACGCCATGGCCATTGGCCTGGTCAATACGGTGTTTCCCCAGGCTGAGTTTGAAGATGCCGTGAAAATCGTGGCGCGGGCCTTGGCGGAAAAATCGTCGCTGACTTTGCGCCTGGCCATGCAGGCGGTCAACGAGGGCCTGTTGGTCGACCAGGACAGCGGTTGCCGCCTGGAAGCGGCTCTTTTTGGAGTCACCGGGGCTTCTGAAGACGCCCATGAAGGCTGCACTGCATTTGTCGAAAAACGGAAGCCGGTTTTTAAAAACCAGTAGCATTTTCAATCGGAAATAGGACCACCAATATCTGGTTTAAAATAGGTCATCGCATGGGCAAACAATTCTTTGGGCCAGATGCGGTGACCTATTATGTTATTCACATAACATGTTCGCTTGCCTGTTCACCCGCGTCAAAGAGGTGATTCCCATGTCCGATAAGACTGCTGTTGACGTGCCTTTCATGGAAGTCAACGAGGAGCTCTGCAAAGGGTGCCAACTCTGCATCGACGTGTGTCCCAAAAGCGTGATCGCGATCAGTGAGAAACTGAATTTGGCCAGTTATCATCCGGCCTTCTACACCGGTGCTGATTGTACTGGCTGTGGTCTCTGTTTCTACGCGTGCCCCGAGCCGAGCGCTATCCGAGTCACGAAGCCCTAGCAATACCTGGGACCGAGTTTTTGCAGCTTAAGGAACCCGATTCAAACCGAATCAAACTTACGGGAGAAATGTCCATGGCCAGACAATTCATGAAGGGCAACGATGCGATCATCGTGGGCGCCCTCGCGGCTGGTTGCCGGGCTTACTACGGCTACCCCATCACTCCGGCCAGTGAAGTGGCCCACGCAGCGGCCCTGCACTTTCCCGCCCTCGGTGGCGTGTTTATTCAGGCCGAAAGTGAAGTTTCCGCCATCAACATGGTTTACGGCAGCGCGGGCATGGGCGTGCGCACGATGACCGCCTCGTCGAGCCCCGGTTTCAGCCTGAAGCAGGAAGGCCTCAGCTATTGCGCTGGCGCCGAATTGCCCTGCGTCGTGGTGAATATCGTTCGCGGTGGCCCGGGTTTGGGCAATATCGCCCCCGAACAGGCCGATTATTTCCAGATCACCAAGGGTGGCGGGCACGGCAATTACCGCCTGATCAGCCTGGCGCCCAACAGCGCCCAGGAAATGTGCGACCTGACGGGCTTGGCCTTCGACCTGGCTGACAAGTACCGCAACCCCGCCTGCATCATGGCTGACGGCCTGACGGGCCAGATGATGGAAGTGGTGGAGATTCCCACGGCGGAACCCCTGACCTACGACCACAGCAGCTGGGAAGTCAAAGGCACGCCGGAGAGCTCCGGCAACCTGATCAGCTCGATCGTGCTGGAGTCCGAAGACCTGGAAGCGCACAACCTCAAGTTGGACGCCAAATATCAGGAGATCACGGCCAACGAGGTGCGCTACGAAGAATACAAGACCGACGACGCCGATATGATTGTCGTGGCTTACGGTGTGGTCAGCCGCATCGTTTACACCGCGGTGGACGCGGCACGGGCTGCCGGCCTAAAAGTTGGCCTGCTGCGCCCGATCACGGTGTGGCCCTTCCCGTCCGAGGTCCTGTCCAAATTGGCCGACAAGGCGGACTGCCTCCTGGCTGTCGAACTGTCCACCGGACAGATGGTCGAAGACGTGCGTCTGGCCGTGAACGGCAAGGTCCCGGTTCACTTCTATGGCCGCTGCGGCGGCATGGTCCCCAGTGGCAACGAACTGCTCAACGAATTCAAAAAGATCATGGAAGGAGGTGGGCAGTCGTGAAAACCTTTGAAAAATCCAACGGCTTCTACCAGGTATTCGAGCGCAAGGGCGGTCCGGCCAAAGAAGCCACCCACTACTGCCCCGGCTGTGGTCATGGCAACGTCCACAAGATGATTGCCGAGTCTCTCGAAGAACTGGGCCTGACCAAAGAAACGGTCTTCGTTTCGCCGGTCGGTTGTTCGGTGTTCGGCTACTACTACTTCGACTGTGGCAACTTCCAGGCCGCCCACGGGCGTGCTCCGGCGGTGGCCACTGCGGTCAAGCGGACCAACCCCAAAGCCATCGTCATTTCCTATCAGGGCGACGGTGACTTGGCAGCCATTGGCACGGCCGAAACCATTCACGCCGCCAACCGCGGTGAGAACATCACCGTGATCTTTGTCAACAATGCCATCTACGGCATGACCGGAGGTCAGCTGGCGCCTACAACCCTGCTCGGGCAGCAGACCACAACA